>CAMBHH010000128.1 GCA_945866505.1 Flavobacterium psychrophilum | reverse complement strand
AACCCTTCCATCAATAGCGAAGGCTGATGCTTGTTTTAATCCAATAGCGATTGCCAAGGAAACAGATAGTAACCAGATGGCCAATAACGTATATTTTGCAATATTACCTATTGATTTCAAATTAGGAGACAACAATTTGAAACCCAATAATGATAAGAAAAAGAACGGAATTCCAACAGCAAAAAACATGATTAATCCAAATGTCCAAACCGGATAATCTGTAAAATTGCCAGCCTCGATAAACTCTTTCCACGGCACTTCAATTATTGATGACGAACCTAAAGTAAATACTGCAATAAATAAGGCAGCTAATATAAATAGACCTGTCATTATCAAAATTACTCCTAGGAATTTTGAAAAAACTCTTAAAACAGCAATAATAAAATCGCCTAGCGAGCTACCTATTTTTTCGGCTCCCGTTTTTACTCGGTTTCCCATTTCGTCATAATTGGCATTTTTGAATTTGTCCGAAACGTTTTCAAACTCTTCTCTTACTTTTTTCTCGATGTTTGAAATGGTTACCGGCTCGCCAGTCATTTCAAGTTTTTCGGCCGTGGTCTTAGCTTCTGGCATTACTATCCATAGGATGATGTAGGCTAAAATACCCGAACCAAACCCAGCAATAACGAAGATCGAAAACAAAATTTTCAACCAAACAGCGTCAATTCCAAAATAATGCCCTAGACCTGTGGCAACACCACCAATGAGGCCTTTTTCGGTATCTCGATACAGTTTTCTTGTGTTAGAAGTCGAAAAATTGGTCGTACTATTTCCGATTCCTTCTTCGTCAATTCTATAATCTTCTGGCTGACCCATTACGGCAATTACTTCGTCAACATCTTTAAGACCCACAACGTGGTTCTCTGTTTTTTGTTTTTCGGTCAATAATTCCGAAACACGCATTTCAATGTCTTTTATGATTTCGTCTTGACCTGATGAATTTGATAAGGAACGTTTTATAGCATCAAAATATCGGTTTAGTTTTTGGTATGCATCTTCGTCAATATGGAAGAACATTCCGCCTAAATTTATGTTTACAGTTTTGTTCATGACTATTGTTTTTGGTTTGTGATTAGGTTTACTGCATCAGACAATTCAGTCCAGGTGCCATTTAATTCGTTTAAAAAAGTTTGTCCAATTTCGGTCAAACCATAATATTTTCTTGGTGGACCAGATAAAGATTCTTCCCAACGGTAGTTGAGTAATCCGTCGTTTTTCAATCGGGTGAGCAACGGATAAACCGTTCCCTCCACAACCAATAATTTTGCGTCTTTCAAAGTGTCTAATATTTCTGAAGTGTATGCTTCTTTGTCTTTTAGGACTGACAAGATGCAAAACTCTAGAACACCTTTGCGCATTTGGGCTTTTGTGTTTTCAATGTTCATAACTCTCTTTTTTGTTTTTGGATTGGATTGAACTGTTCATTTTTTGATTGATGATTTTTTAATTTTCGGCAATTGTTGTTGCAACTATCTTTATCGAACTTGTACCAATAAAATTTACGGTGTACTGATCTCCTTCTTCAATAGTAAATGCAATTTTGTTTTCTCCATTTTTTAATTTTTTTCTAGAAGACACCTTGTTCATATCTTTATCAAATATAACAACATTGTAATCATCCTCTAGATCAAGATTAAATTTTAAATTGATATTCATTTCTTCTTTTGCAGCAATTTTAAATTGATTATTTTCAATTTTTTTGATTTCAATAATTTTTTTTTCTTGAGCTGATAATTTGGTTGTGATTGCAACCAAAAGTACTGTGATTAAAAGTAGCTTTTTCATTTTTTGATTGATTTAATTGATTGATTTGATTGATTGATTTAAAGATTTATTTAATAAATTTTATAGTTAACGGGTACTGGAAATTTTCTCCACTAGAAGCTTTCACAGAGGCATAAATAATCAGGAAAAATTCGGCAACTTTCAAACTTACAAATAGAATAATGGCCAGGATAGCTACAATTGCAATTCCGCTTATATTTTCTACACTAAGATCATGCCTCATAAAATCCCTATCATTTATTATGGTGTCTAAGGGGATATTGTTAAAAACTGTAACTAGAATTATTGGAATGGCAATCATAGCAAGAACTAAAGAGTACAGAAACATACTCAGTTGAAAATTAATAACTTGTTTGCCATTAAAATCAATAAATTCAGATTTATCTTTATTAGAACTCCAAATCACAATCGGAAAAATATAATTTCCGAAAGGAATACAGTATTGACTCAATGCACTCAAATGAGTGAAGGTTGCTAGGTTTTTATTATTTGTTGTTTCCATAGTGTAAAAGTATATAGTAATTTCTTATGCAAATATATATCTAAAAGACAGTATCTTGTATCGCATAGTACCAAATATTAACAAAAAATTAACATTTAAATATGCTGCTTGAATTTAAACTACTTGGGTGAACCCTTTAAAACATTGGCACTATTGTGTATTTTTATAAAATGGAGAAACAACATCAATGTTTTGCCAATTTTTGTTATTTTTACAAGAATAAAAATTCTAACAATGAAGTTTTCAGTAGCGAATCTCAATAAATTTCTGTTTTTCAAATTGCCCTCAGCATTTATTTGCGGAGTTCGGGTCAAACAAATAGAAGATGCGAAATGTGTAGTCACGGCAAAGCACCGTTGGATCAACCAAAATCCATTCAACTCCATGTATTTTGCAGTGCAAGCTATGGCTGCTGAACTTTCTACAGGAGCTTTGGTGATGAATCATATTCATAATAGCGGTAAAAAGATTTCTATGCTGGTTGCTAATAATAAATCTAATTTTTCTAAAAAAGCCACAGGAAGAATCACTTTCGAATGCCTTGATGGAAATCTAGCAGCAAAAACTATTCAGGAAGCGATTGAAACTGGAGAAGGAAAAACTTTCTGGATGAAATCTATTGCAACAAACGAAAAAGGAGAACAAGTTTCAGAAATGGAATTCGAATGGAGTGTCAAGATGAAATGAGTATATTTGCTTTTTATGCAGACAAAAAAAAGCTTCGTTTATTAAGACGAAGCTTTTTTAAAATATAATACTAGTGAATTAATAATAATTTACAGCTCAAGAGCCAACCTACATTTGTTTTTACGAACTGTACAAATTTATGCAAACTAAATCGTGATAGTCTTAAAATTATATTAAAGTTTTTCCCAAATTCGTAAAAATTATTTTTTAACTAAAAATGTACAGAATAATAAAAAAGATTTAAGAGGTGACAATTTGACATTTTTCAAGTTTTGGCAGTACTTTTGTAATCTAAAGGACAGAATAAAATGAAGTTTACCAATTTTTTTAAAAACAATACAAGAATGACGACTGAAAACCAGCTAAACGACGAAATTGTTGATCAAACTCCAATTGAGAACAATGAAAATACCAACGATACATTAGACGCTTCAATTGAAGAAAGAGTTGAAGAAATATCACTTGAGGAACAATTATCCCAAGATTTAGCCTCTGAAAAGGATAAATTCTTGCGTTTATTTGCTGAGTTTGAAAACTACAAGCGCAGAACAGCAAGAGAGCGTATCGAACTTTTTAAAACCGCAAATCAAGATGTTTTAATTGCTTTGTTACCTGTTTTAGATGATTTTGAGAGAGCTTTATCTGAGATAAAAAAAACAGACGACAACGTCTTAATTCAGGGTGTTGAACTCATTCAAGAAAAATTAAAAAATACTTTAATTACTAAAGGATTAGAGCAAGTTGAAGTGAATGCAGGTGACGCTTTTGATGCGGATTTTGCTGAAGCTATAACTCAAATTCCTGCTCCAACGCCTAAGATGAAAGGTAAAATTGTTGATGTAATAGAAAAAGGGTATAAATTGGGTGACAAAATTATTCGTTTTCCAAAAGTAGTAATCGGGAACTAACTCTTAAATTCTAACCTTCACCCTTGAGCTTCTTTAGGGACAAATTTTTAATTGAAAATGAAAAAAGATTTTTACGAAATACTTGGCATTAGCAAAAATGCAGATGCTGCCGAAATAAAAAAAGCATACCGAAAAAAAGCACTTGAATTTCACCCTGACAAAAATCCAGGAAATGCGGCTGCAGAAGAAAGTTTTAAAGCGGCTGCAGAAGCTTATGAAGTACTTAGTGATCCTCAGAAAAAAGCCAAATACGATCAATACGGTCATCAAGCTTTTGATGGCTCAGGCGGTTTTGGAGGTAGTCACGGCGGAATGAATATGGATGATATTTTCAGTCAATTTGGAGATATTTTTGGAGGTGCTTTTGGTGGAGGCGGTTTTAGTGGCGGTGGAGGACAACGTAGAGCTAAAGGAAGCAATCTTCGTATAAAAGTAAAATTGACTCTTGAAGAAATTGCCAATGGAGTTGAGAAAAAAGTAAAAGTAAAACGAAAAATTCAAGCTCCAGGAGTTTCCTATAAAACATGTTCTACTTGTAATGGTCAAGGTCAAGTAATGCGTGTAACCAATACCATTTTAGGAAGAATGCAATCTGCATCAACTTGTCCAACTTGTAGCGGTTCCGGACAAATATTAGACAAAAAACCTTCACAAGCAGATTCACAAGGAATGATTTTAGATGACGAAACGGTTACCATAAAAATTCCAGCTGGCGTCGTTGACGGCATGCAACTTAAAGTTTCCAACAAAGGAAATGATGCACCAGGAAACAGTGTTCCGGGAGATCTAGTCGTTGCAATTGAGGAAATTGAGCACGAATTTCTAAAACGCGAAGGTGAGAATTTGCATTTCGATTTATACATCAGTTTCTCTGAAGCTGTTCTCGGGATTTCAAAAGACATTTCTGCAATCAACGGAAAAGTAAGAATTAAACTCGACGAAGGCATTCAATCTGGTAAAATTTTGAGATTAAAAGGAAAAGGAATTCCAAATATAAACGGATACGGAACAGGAGATTTGCTAGTTCATGTTAATGTTTGGACTCCAAAAATACTCAATAGAGAACAAAAACAGTTTTTTGAAAACAATCTCGAAAACGAGAACTTTGCTCCAAATCCTGAAAAAAGCGACAAATCCTTTTTTGAAAAAGTTAAAGATATGTTTTCATAATTTTTAATTATGATAATTGTTCCCATCCTTGTGAAAATAGGGATGGGTTTTTTGTTTTATTTAACATCTTATTAAACCGTATTTTTCTACTTTTACCAACCAAGACGCGAAAGCTAAAACAAATGAAATAAATCAAAAAAGCAGTATGAGTAATATCCTTGAAGTAAACAATGTCGTTAAGAAATACGGAGATTACGTTGCCCTTAATTCAGTTTCACTTACAGTTCCCAAAGGAAGTATTTACGGGCTTTTAGGTCCAAATGGTGCAGGTAAAACATCACTAATCCGAATTATCAATCAAATTACAATGCCCGATAGTGGCAATATTATTTTGGATGGTGAAAAACTAAGTCCAAAGCATATCCAACACATTGGTTATTTGCCAGAAGAACGCGGTTTGTATAAATCGATGAAAGTTGGAGAACAATGTTTGTACTTGGCTCAAATGAAAGGGCTTTCGAAAGTAGAAGCCAAAAAACAATTGGAATATTGGTTCGAAAGATTAGGTATTCAAGGTTGGTGGAACAAAAAAATACAGGAGCTATCTAAAGGAATGGCTCAAAAAGTGCAATTTGTGGTTTGCGTTTTGCATAAACCAAAATTATTGATTTTTGACGAACCATTCTCAGGTTTTGATCCTGTAAATGCCAATGTTATCAAGGATGAAATTTTAGAATTACAAAAACAAGGTTCAACTATTATTTTCTCCACTCATCGAATGGAAAGTGTGGAAGAAATATGTAATCATATCGCGCTTATTCATAAATCAAATAAATTGATCGAAGGAAGTCTAGACGAAGTGAAACGAAAATTCCGAACCAATAGTTTTGAAGTGGGCGTTTTATCAGACAATGTAGAAGGACTGATGTACGATTTAACCCAAAAATTCAAAGTGACACAAACGAATTTTAAATCACTCAACAATGAAATAAAACTTGAAGTCCAACTTGGAAATACCTTGCCAAACGAACTTCTGCACCTACTGACTCAAAGAGGTCAGGTAACCCATTTTATGGAAAAAATACCAAGTGTTAACGATATTTTTATTCAAGCGGTAAGTGAAAAATAATTGTTTTACGACTTCTAACTTCTAACTTTTCTAACTTCTAACTTTTTTAAATGAGTATCATATCACTAATAATAAAAAGAGAATTTATTGCCAAAGTACGCAATAAATCATTCATTGTGATGACTTTTTTAAGTCCATTGCTTTTCGTTGCAATAGCCTTTTTTGTTGGATTTTTGAGCACAATGAAAGCCGACACAAAACTAATTGCTATTCATGACGAAACCGGATTATTTGCTAACGAATTTCTCTCCTTGAATAATAAAGACGCAGAATACAAATATTTGGATCTACACGATATCGACGTCAAATTTCTAAAAGATAGCATCACCAAAGAGAGTTATGAAGGGTTGATTTACATCCCGAAAGTCAATAATGATAAGGAATTAGAAAGTAAAATTCAATACGTTTCTAACGAAAGTCCAAGTTTATCTTTTATTGAAAATGTTCAAGATGTAATTGCCCAAAAACTCACGAAAGAAAACTACCAAAAAGCAAATTTAGATACGTTAGCTATAAAAAATGCAGTGTCGAAAGTCGCAATTAGTTTGGCCAAAGCTTCAGGTGAACAAAGCGTCAAAGGCCTCAACGAAATCAAGATTGCCATCGGAGGCGCTTTTGGTTACCTCATTATGATGTTCATTATTATTTACGGTAATATGGTGATGCGAAGTGTCATCGAAGAGAAAACCAATCGCATTGTCGAAATCATTATTTCCTCAGTAAAACCCTTTCAATTGATGATGGGAAAAATCATTGGAACTTCATTAGCTGGATTATTGCAATTCTTTATTTGGGCAATAATAGGATTGTCATTGATGCTAGTAGCCTCCTATTTTTTAGGATTAGAAACTTATACGGCACAAAAAATACCTTCCGATGCCATGCAAATGGCTCATCAACAAACGACTGGCACTGCACAAATGTATGTACAAGAATTGTGGCAATTACCCATCGCTACTATTTTAATTAGTTTCGTAATTTATTTTATTGGCGGTTACTTTTTGTATAGTTCTTTTTATGCCTCAATTGGAGCTGCAGTGGATAACGAAACTGATTCACAACAGTTCCTTCTACCTATCATTATGCCGTTGGTTCTCGCTGTTTATATTGGTTTTTTCACCGTAATCAATGATCCGCACGGAACAGTCGCCACCGTATTCTCGATGATTCCCCTCACCTCACCTATTGTTATGCTGATGCGAATTCCTTTTGGAGTACCTTGGTGGCAGCTCGTACTTTCTATCTCCATCCTTTTTGGAACATTCTTTTTTGTGGTTTGGTTTGCCTCTAAAATATATCGAGTAGGAATATTAATGTACGGTAAAAAACCAACCTGGAAAGAAATGTATAAATGGTTACAATATTAAATTCCAAAAAATAAATTCCAAATTCCAATAGTTGGATTTTGGAATTTTTAAAATTTGAAAATTACGAAATATGAGTAAAATATTAATCATAGAAGACGAAGCAGCTATCAGAAGAGTACTTACCAAAATACTTTCGGAAGAGAACGATTCTTATCAAGTAGAAGATGCTGAAGACGGACTTCAAGGATTGGAAAAAATAAAAAACAACGACTACGATCTGGTTTTGTGTGATATAAAAATGCCCAAAATGGACGGGGTTGAAGTACTGGAAGCAGTCAAAAAAATAAAACCCGAAATCCCAATGGTAATGATTTCTGGTCACGGCGATATGGAAACTGCTATTCAAACGATGCGTTTGGGCGCTTTTGATTACATCTCGAAACCGCCCGATTTAAACCGATTATTAAATACCGTGCGTAATGCTTTAGATAGAAAAAAACTCGTTGTCGAGAATAAAATTCTAAAGAAAAAAGTCAGCAAAAACTACGAAATGATTGGCGAAAGCGAACCCATCAATCGCATCAAATTGATGATTGAAAAAGTCGCCCAAACCGAAGCTAGAGTTTTAATAACTGGCCCCAACGGCACCGGAAAAGAATTGGTTGCTCATCAATTGCACGAAAAAAGTCAACGAGCAAGTTTTCCGTTAATCGAAGTGAATTGTGCTGCTATTCCGAGTGAATTAATTGAAAGCGAATTGTTTGGACATGTAAAAGGTGCTTTTACATCGGCGGTAAAAGATAGAGCAGGAAAATTTGAAGCAGCTGATAAAGGAACGATTTTCTTGGATGAAATTGGCGATATGAGTCTTTCGGCTCAAGCCAAAGTATTACGAGCTTTGCAGGAAAATATGATTACACGTGTGGGCGCCGATAAAGATATTAAAGTGGATGTTCGTGTCATTGCGGCAACCAACAAAGACTTGAAAAAAGAAATTGCCGAAGGTCGTTTTCGTGAGGATTTGTATCATCGATTGGCAGTAATTTTGATTAACGTACCTTCGCTGAACGAAAGAAGAGATGATATTCCGCTATTGATTTCCTATTTTACTGAAAAAATCGCTTCCGAGCAAGGAAATGCAGTCAAACATTTTTCTAAAGAAGCCAGTCAATTATTGCAAGAATACGATTGGACTGGAAACATTCGCGAACTCAGAAATGTGGTAGAACGATTAATTATTCTGGGCGGAAATGAAATCTCAGAAAATGACGTGCAGCTGTTTGCTTCAAAATAAATTTAATGATTTAATGATTGAAAAATTAAAAGATTAATATTAACAATAAATCTTTCAATCTTTCAATTTTTTAATATTTCAATCAAACAAATGAAACTAAAAAAAATAAACGAAAACCTCCAAGAAGCGCTTATCGCAAAAGGTTTGACCGAAGCTAATGAAATGCAAAAAGAAACCTTTTCGACCCTAAAAAGTGGCGCCGATTGTATTATTATTGCACCAAATGGAAGCGGAAAAACAACGACAATTGTTATCAATGTAATTCAGAAATTGGCTGGAAGCAACGAAGAATCACCGCGTGCTTTGGTTATTGTGGAAGATAAAGCCAAAGTTCTAGAAATGGTAGCTCTTTTTGAACAATACGGAAAAAATTCAGATTTAGAGGTTTTTGGCGTACACGACAAAGGCGATACCGATTATGATAAAAATTATATTTCTACCGGAATCGATGTTTTGATAGGAACACCGAACAAATTGAACGATTTGTTCAGTACTGCTGGGTATAATGTTAACAGATTGCGAATGTTAATTCTCGACGATGCCGATACGATATTAAAATTACGGCACGAAACCAAAATTATGCGCATTTCGAATAGCATCGCCAAAACCCAGCGCATTATCTTTACAGATATACTCACAGAAAGAATCGAAATTCTAGCCGATAAAATGTTGGTAGAACCTTTCGAATTTGATTTTGATGAAGAGGAAGAAGATTTTGACGAGGACGAAGAAGGTCAAGAAGAAGAATAATCGAAATTTTACAACACACGAGCTTTAGCGAACTGGCGAAGCAAACCATTAACAACAAACAAAAAATAGCATTATGGGATTAATGAAAGTATTTTCGGGAACTGAAATTTTAGCAGTTTCGCTAAAAAGTAAAATTGAAGCGATTGGAGTTGAAACAGTAATTCGAGATAACAACCAATCGAATGTGTTTCCCAGTATGGAAAATACAAAAGCAGTTGAATTGTTCATCCAGGAAACGGATTTTTCAAAAGCCAATC
>CAMBHH010000127.1 GCA_945866505.1 Flavobacterium psychrophilum | reverse complement strand
GGAAAATACGAAGATCCGTGGATGACCATTTTATCCGATGGCGAAAAAGTTGGCCTTTCGGACATTATCAATGCTATTGAAGCTGCAAAAACAGACAGTGACATCAAAGGAATTTCGATTTTGAATGACGAATCTGAACTAGAAATGGCGCAAAGAAAAGCCCTTCGCGATGCTTTGGAAGACTTCAAAAAATCAGGGAAATTTGTTCTGTCTTATGCTAATTCGTACTCCCAAAAAGAATATTATTTGAATTCAGTAGCCAATACCATTTATATCAATCCGGTGGGCGAATTCGATTTCAAAGGATTATCTGCCGAATTAATGTTTTTCAAAGATTTACAAGAAAAATCAGGTGTAAAAATAGAAGTAATCCGCCACGGAAAATACAAAAGCGCCGTAGAACCTTTCTTAGACAACAAAATGAGCGATGCAAATAGAGAACAGACATTATCCTTATTGAATTCGGTTTGGAGTTCCGTTTTAGCTGACATTTCAAAAAGCAGAAATATTTCGGTAGCCAAATTAAATGAGATTGCCAACGGACTTCTAGCTAGAACTCCTGAAATGGCAAAAGCAGAAAAATTAGTCGATATCATTGCTTATGAGGATGTATATCACGATGCGATAAGAAAAAAATTGAAAGTTGACAAAGACGAAGAATACAACAAAATAAGCATTGTAGATTATGCTCAAAAAGTATCTACGACTTCTGAAAGCAACGATTCGCAAGATAAAATTGCGATTATTTATGCTCAAGGTGAAATAATGAGTGGTGAAGGCGATGCCAACACCATTGGCGAAATCTCGATGAATCGCTCTTTAATTGAAGCCCGAAAAGACGAAAATATAAAAGCCATTGTCCTAAGAATTGATAGTCCTGGCGGAAATGCTTTGACCTCTGATTTGATTTGGAGAGAAATCGAATTGACTAAAAAAGTGAAACCGGTAGTAGTTTCGATGGGTAATTATGCGGCTTCTGGCGGGTATTATATTGCTTGTAATGCCAACAAAATATTTGCCGAAAACAACACCATTACAGGTTCGATTGGCGTTTTTGGTATATTGCCAAATTTCACCCAATTGGCAACAAAAATGGGCATTCACACCGAACAACTGAAAACCAATGACAACGCAGCAGAATACAGTCCGTTTGTGCCGATGGACGAAAAATTCAAAACCGTCACTCTTGAAGGCGTTGAGCGTATTTATAAAACATTTATAACACACGTTGCCGCAGGACGAAAAATGACTGTTGCGCAAGTCGATTCTATTGGTCAAGGCAGGGTTTGGTCAGGTTCTCAAGCTTTGAAAATTGGACTTGTAGATAAAATTGGTGGTCTGGATGACGCTATAAAAGAAGCCGCAAGTTTGTCAAAAACAAAAAAATACAGCACTCAAAACTTTCCGGAATTCGAAAAAGATATGAATGATGTTTTTAAGAATTTCCCTTTCGCAAAATCAAAAGGATCTTTTATCAAAGAAGAATTGGGCGAAGAAACCTATCGTTTGATGGAACAAATAAAAAGAGTTCAAGCTCGAAAAGGGATTCTAGCCTTGATGCCTTTTGAAGTTACAATTCATTAGATTGTAGCTGTATTGTAACGAAAAATCCGTTTAATCGAATGATCAAACGGATTTTTTTGATATATAAAACTACAGTGAAAAATTCGAGGGCTAGCGGGATTATCACAAAATAACACTCGCAGATGCGCTTAACTTTTGCCCTATTTCTTTCAGTGCAATAGATAGTGTTTGCAATTCATTGCTAGTAAAATGAGCTTCCTTACCGTTTACCTTGTTCCCGTTTAATCGTTGATAAAACCATTGTGGTGTTTTTTTGAAATAGTTTTTAGACAAATACGAAACCGAAATTGCAGGCAAAACTGCTTCTAATTTTTGTCTTAACAAGATCTCATCTGCCTTTTGGTTGCTGTCTTTCATACACAGCACCATAGATTCTGCAAACGCCTCTGGGTTGTCATTAAACAATGATTTCATTTCTTTTCGGATACTTGAAATTTCAGCATCGTTTTCGGTATTTTGGTATTTTTCTTTTAATTTTTTGATTTCTTCTAACATAACTATGTGCTTTAATTCCCGATTTCTTTTAACTTTTCTACCAATTTTTCAATTTCCAAATCTACTATCATTTTCATTTGATCACTTCTGCTGGCTAACTCTTTGTAAAACTCAAGGTAAAATTGCAGGTCCTTTTGGAGTGCTTTTTTTTCATTTTTCAAATTGTCTTTCATATCTTAATTATAAACATTCAAAATTAATAACATTTTTGTTATTGTACAACTAAAGTAGTGTAAAAAGAAAATACGATCACCGCTAATGCGAACGTCTCGCTCGCTCGTACAATTATCTTTTTTCTTAGGCAATTTCGATTTTACTAAATTTATCAGAAAAATGAACAATTAATAATTCCATAAATCGTCCCATTAAATATCCAAATTTATTTTCAAAATCTAATGCTTCACCATCAATTTTTGTTACTCTAAAAAATAATTTTTCATTGCTCTCCTTATCGAGGTATGGTTTTATAAAAAATTCATTTTCCCACTGTTTTGCTGTTGTGGAATGATAATAAATATCAGATCCTTTTTTGTCCTTTTTTGCTAACCAAGTTGGAAGTTTAAGTTTATTTTCTATACTATTTAAAATTGTAGAGCTAAGTATTTCTGCGTCGTCAGTATGAATAATTATCTGCATATTAAAAGATTGTTTTTTTGTTTTTTAATAATTTAAATTACTAAAATTTTAGGCGAACGCTATAAAATTGTGCTAAATTGGGTAGATCAAGTACTTCCAGTTTATCAATTACTGAATGAGTATATAAACTATCAAAGTATTCATTTCTACCAATTTTTTGTAATTGTCTAATATCATCAAGTTTTTTAACTATTGCATCATAATTTTTATTATAATTTATCTTATCTTGTTTTGAAAAGCTATTACGATCCAATACTTTATTTCCAAAATTGTTTCTAAATGTATATTTATTTTCTAAATTGTTCATAATTAAGGCATTTGCTTTAGCGGAATTTATTATAGAAAGATATTTTGTTTTCCAATTTTTGTATTCAACTGAATTTAAATCTTCTTTAGTTTTTGCAATTCTTGCATCTTCTTTAATTTTATCATTTTTTTCTTGTTCTATTTTTTCTAACGATTCTCTTGCTTTAGTTTCAATTTTCTCTTTTTCAATTCTTGCATTTATTACAATTCTTTCATTCTCCTGTTCAATTTCCTTTATTTTCAAATAATTTACCCATTCATCACGATATTTTATATTTTTCGCTTCTAGTTCCGAACATTTAACTTCTAAATCTTTAATTTCATTATCATACCTTGTTTGTAATTCGTTAACTGTTGAATTAAATTTATTTTCATTAATTTCTTTATTATATTTTTTGCTTTTCAATAGCCCAATCTCTAATTCTAAATTATACTTTTTAGTAGAGGTTTGGTATCTAGTATTTTTTGCACAATTTTCAGATTCATGTTTTACAAAATTATTATAATCATTAATTGTCCATTCGGCATATTGGTCACCCTTATTTGGTGCAGATTTTGGTTTTTCTTGAGAAAATAAATTTGTTGTTGAAAAAGTAATTAGTAAAAAAAGAATAATTTTCACATTTGTTTTTTTTGATGTAGAATTGAATGTCATTTTGTTTTAATTTAATTGTTATATGTTATTTTATAGAGAGGCTTCAGGTAACTTTTTTATGGTCTGACAACCGTCAAACTTTATTTCCCAAATATATAAATAAATCCTCAACATCAGCTAGCGAATCACGCATAAAGCCTCAAGCTTTAGCACAATAGCTTTTGCTACAAATTGTATAATCTACCATTTTTAAAAGCATTGCAGATTATCAAAAAAAATCCCGCCTCATCAGCGGGATTCTTTAAATATTTAACTTGGCGTATCGCCTGCTGGCGTATCATCGTCTCCGCCATTGCGTTTGGCTAGTAAATCCGAGTAGTACTTGCGGATTTGGTTGATGATGTTTAGGATGTTTTTATGATAATCGTTGCCGGTATCTACATTGGCTAACGACAGTGCATATTGTATGTATTTGTTGTAGTTTTCGAACGTGTTTTTTCGAATCAACTTCATATCGAATATTTCTTTAGAGGAAATTTCGGTGCTGCGTTTGGAGAATTTTTCTTTGAAATCCCCGTTGGTTTCTTGCAGATCGGCTACAAATTCGCCCATATTTAAGGTGGCAATATGCGGTGCGTAATCGGCGTTAGTGAGTTCTGCTATCAGGTTATCAATGCCATTACTTTCGGCTTCGTAGTTTAAGGCAGCCAAACCATTGTATTTATCGGCTACAATATCCAGTGCTTTAAAGGCAATTAATTTGTTGGCGTTTCTGGTGTTTTCAAACACATCGAGCTGTTTGAAGAAAGCCCCAATACTTAAATCTCGAACACGGTCTAGTCGGGCCAATTCTTCGGTTTCTTCATTTTTTTTAATTTGAAGTAATCCTTTGTCATACAATACCGTGTCGGCCTCCATCTTTTGCACATAATTATTAATGTGGATGTCGGTAGCGGTATCGATGCCTGCCGTTTCTAGGTCTTTAATGTTTGATTTAATCAATTGACCTGCTTCTAAATGGCTCAATTTGGCTAGGTTTAATTTGTGTAGTTCCATAAGTTGTGTGTTTTAAAGTTATAGTGTAACAATAAATAAAAAACTGAAGGTAATAGCATAACAAAAAATAGTTTTTTTGGCTAGAAATCGGATTTCTGAGCACAATCGTTTACTGTTTTGGCTGGAAATCGGATTTCTGACTACAACTGTTTACTGTTCTGGCTGGAAATCGGATTTCTGACCCAAACTGTTTACTGTTCTGTCTAGAAATCGGATTTCTGACTACAACTGTTTACTGTTCTGGCTGGAAATCGGATTTCTGAACAGAAACGTTTACTGTTTGGGTCAGCCGAGTTCAAGCTCGAAAAGGAGTTCAAACCCTGATGCCTTTTGAAATCAATATTCGATAATTTTTTTTAATAGTTGTCCCTTTCAGTCCTTTGGATTGGAAGGGTTTGTTTTTTAAACATTAATTTGCACAACATATCCTTCAGAACTGCGGACATTAAAAACAGTTCCGTCTTCAAAGATTAAATATTGCCCTTTTATTCCGGTTAGTTTTCCTTGAAAATTGGGTGTTTTTTCTAAACTCAGGCTGTTTATTTTTTTGGGATATTCCAAAACTGGAAAGTGCATTTCATACAAATCATTTTTCTCGGAATAGAAATATTCTTGAACTTCCGATGGAATCAGATTTTCAACTTTCAATCTTTCGGCAATTAAATCGACTTGTTCTAAATCGTTTTGGAGCATTTTTCGCCAATTGGTTTTATCGGCAAAATGATTTTTCAGCGCCACTTCGGTAATTCCCGCCAAATAACGATTCGGTACTTCCACAATAGAAATCGCTTGAGACGCGCCTTGGTCAATCCATCTTGTGGGCATTTGAGTCTTTCTAGTTACACCCACTTTTACTTCGCTGGACAAAGCCAAATACACAATATGCGGCTGCAATTGTACTTTTTCTTCATAGACCAAATCCCGATCCGGAATACCCAAATGTGCCGTACTTAATTCGGGTTTCATAATCCAATCGCCAACAGCTGGACTCGAATAAAAACAATCGTAACAAAATCCTTGACGGAATATTTTCTTCTTTTTACCACAATTCAGACATTGGTAACCCAGAAAATTAATTTCCACATTCTTGTTCAGCAATTGGTTCACGTTCAAAAAGCTATGTTCAAAAACTAAATAATACTGGATTGGATTTCCAAATTCGGTTTGCATTTTAGTGAGCGTTCCTTCGTAGGTCATTGTGGGTTTTAGGTTTTAGGTTTTAGAAATTTGAATCAAGAAATAGAAATTAGAATTTTTCAAAACTTCAAAAAAAAACACTATTTTTGATAAAGTTGTAAAGTTAGTATTTGTCAATCTAAAATCAGCAATCTAAAATCACAAATCAGAATGCCAATAACCGTCATCAATTCGTTTGCTTCTTGGGTTCTTAAACAACGAATTCATCAAATTGAACTTTTTTTGAAATACCCGAATGAAGTTCAGGAAGAATTGCTGATAAATTTGATTCGAGCTGCAGAAAATACTGTTATAGGCCAGCAATACGACTATGATTCCATAAACTCTTATGCCACTTTCGCCGAAAGAGTTCCCGTTTCAACTTATGAGGAATTACAACCTTTGATAGAACGCACCCGAAAAGGGGAACAAAATGTGCTGTGGGAAACGCCCATAAAATGGTTTGCTAAATCCAGCGGAACAACAAATGCTAAAAGCAAATTTATACCAGTTAGTCCAGAATCATTGGAAGATTGTCACTACAAAGCAGGCAAGGATTTGTTATGTATGTATTTGAATAACAACGAAAATTCCGAAATGTTTTTAGGAAAAAGTCTTCGTCTTGGTGGAAGTTCCCAAATTTATGAGAACAACAATACTTTTTTTGGAGACTTATCGGCCATCTTAATAGAAAATATGCCGCTTTGGGCGGAATTTAGCAGTACGCCAAACCACAAAATCTCCTTGATGAGCGATTGGGAAACAAAAATTCCTGCCATAATCAGTGAGGTCAAAAACGAAAATGTCACCAGTTTTGCTGGTGTTCCTTCTTGGTTATTGGTATTAATGAATAAATTACTCGAAGAAACTGGCAAAGGAAATTTGCTGGAATTATGGCCCAATCTTGAAGTTTATTTTCACGGAGGCGTGAGTTTTGAACCCTATCGCGAACAATATCACAAGATTTTGCCTAAAAAAGAGTTCAAATATTATGAAATTTACAATGCATCCGAAGGCTTTTTTGCCATTCAGGATTTGAACGATTCCAGCGATTTGTTGTTAATGTTGGACTACGGAATTTTCTATGAATTCATTCCGATGGATACTTTTGGAACGCCGAATCAAAAAACCATTCGATTAGCGGAAGTGGAACTTTTTAAAAATTATGCGATTGTCATTACCACGAATTCTGGCTTGTGGCGCTACTTGGTTGGCGACACTGTTCGTTTTACTTCTTTAAGTCCTTATAAAATTCGAGTGACGGGAAGAACAAAACATCATATCAATGTTTTTGGTGAAGAATTGATGGTCGAAAATTCTGATATGGCTATTGCCAAAGCCTGTCAAATTACTGGAACCGAAATAGTCGATTATACTGTTGCACCCGTTTTTATGAAAGATAGGGAAAAAGGAGCACACGAATGGATGATTGAATTCAAGGAAAATCCGGTCGACCTTACTCATTTTCAAAAAGTATTGGACGAAACTTTGCAATCTTTAAATTCCGATTATGAAGCTAAGCGTTTTAATAATATGACTTTGAATCCTTTGATAATTAATGTTGCCAGACCTAATTTATTTTACGACTGGTTAAAAGACAACGACAAATTAGGAGGACAACACAAAATTCCAAGATTGTCAAACGAAAGAGATTATTTAGAACAATTGAAAAATATGCAAGTGATTGTGCATCCGTAAAATGAAAAAACTTCTTTTGATACTATTCTTCCTTTCCCTTTTGACTTCTTGTGGGCCGCATCGAATGAGTTGTGGCGCAAGAGGAATTTGCGAAAGCAATGCGGCGAAGACAATCAAAAAAAATTCATAAAAACAACTTTTTTACAAAAAAATCCCGTCTTGAATTTCAATTCGGGATTCTGTTTTGTATAAAAACCCATAAGCTTACTCTTGCATCATATCAATATGTCGGTCGTGATAGCCTAATAAATATAAAACGCCATCTAGGCCTAAACTAGAAATAGAAGTCGCTGCACTTTGCTTTACTTTCGGTTTGGCGTGAAACGCAATTCCTAAACCGGCCAAATTCAACATAGGCAAATCATTCGCACCATCGCCCACGGCAATGGTTTGGTTGATGTGTATGCCTTCTTTCTCGGCAATTGCTTTAAGGTATTCGGCTTTTTTTGCACCATCTACAATTTCGCCTATATATTTTCCAGTAAGTTTACCGTCTTTAATCTCTAATTGGTTGGCGTAAACGTAATCTATACCTAATTCCTTTTGCAAATAATCGCCAAAATAAGTGAATCCTCCAGAAAGAATCGCGGTTTTATAGCCATAATATTTCAAGGCTTTCATCAGGCGATGCGCACCTTTGGTTATGGGTAGATTGATCGCAACATTATGCAAAACGTCTTCGCTCAAACCTTCCAACAAAGCCATTCTTTTTTTGAAACTTTCGCTAAAATCTATTTCGCCATTCATCGCTGATTCAGTGATGGCTCTCACTTGTTCGCCAACACCAGCCAACTCGGCCAACTCATCGATTACTTCGGTTTGAATTAGGGTAGAATCCATATCAAAACACACCAAACGTCGGTTTCTTCGGTACATATTGTCTTCTTGAAAAGCAATATCGACATCTAAATCTCCAGAAATTTGCATAAATTGAGACGTCATCATCGCTTTATCTACAATATTACCAGTTACTGATAACTGTACACAAGAACGAGGATATTCCTCTTTTTCCACCACTGATGTTCTACCAGTTAACCTAATGATAGAGTCAATATTCAAACTTTGATCTGACATTATTTTGGTTACAGCTGCTAACTGAATCGCGGTTAATTTTTCCCCTAAAACATTGATTATATAGCGTTGTTTGCGTTGCCCTTTCACCCAAATTTCGTAGTCCGGAATTGTTATGGGAATAAAAACAACCTTAATTCCCAATTCATAGCCTTTGAACAATAAATCTTTCAAAACAGCTCCCGAATTTGAGCCAGATTGTACTTCAAATAAAATCCCTAAAGACAAAGTATCATGAATATCGGCTTGGCCAATATCTAAAATAATGGCATCATAATTAGCTAAAATTGATGTTAAACCAGCGGTGACACCAGGTTTGTCTTGACCAGAAACTTTTAACAAAATAATCTCCTTATCTTCTACTGCCATTTTTATTTGTATTGATTTAAGTTGGACAAAAATCGACAATCTATTGTAGATAAAAAAGGATATAGGATTTTTTTTCAAAAACAAACCCGACTGGTTTTCTAAAACTGCCGGGTTTGAAAATTTATAAACTAAAAAATTTACGAAGCAATTTCCAATCGTTTCAATAAATTTCTATTAAGGGTTTCTTTTGCATAATCCACGTCGATTTCTAATATTTTGTCATCAGAACTTGGCAATTCATACATTGCATCGGTTAGGATGGCTTCGCATAATGAACGCAATCCACGGGCTCCGAGTTTATATTCCAACGCTTTTTCGACAATAAAATCCAAAGCCTCGTCCGTGATGCTGAACTCTACTTCGTCCATCAAAAATAACTTTTGGTATTGTTTGATCAAAGCATTTTTAGGTTGCGTCAAAATTGCTCTCAATGTTTCTCTGTCCAAAGGATCCATATGAGTCAACACTGGTAAACGCCCAATAATTTCGGGAATCAATCCAAAATCCTTGATGTCTTTTGGAATGATATATTGCAACAAATTGTCTTTGTCGATATTATCCACATTTCTTGAAGTGCTGTAGCCAACGGCTTGACGATTTAATCTTTTTGAAATAATTCTCTCAATTCCGTCGAATGCACCACCTGCGATAAACAAAATATTTTGGGTGTTTACCTCAACAAATTTCTGGTCTGGATGTTTTCTTCCTCCTTTTGGCGGAACATTTACCACCGTTCCTTCTAATAATTTCAATAATGCCTGTTGCACTCCCTCTCCAGAAACATCACGAGTGATGGATGGATTATCGCTTTTACGTGCGATTTTATCAATTTCGTCAATAAAAACGATTCCTCTTTCGGCTTTTGCAAGATCATAATCAGCGGCTTGCA
>CAMBHH010000126.1 GCA_945866505.1 Flavobacterium psychrophilum | reverse complement strand
CTTTTTCAATTTTGGTTAACTTATTTTTCATTTTTGTCCTTTTACAGAAAGGAGTTTTTATAAAACCGTTTTTGAAAAAGAAAACCGTTGCAATTATTTTATGGATTTTCTTTGCAATCTTTGTTTTAAATACAATTGGTAATTTATTTGCAAAAACAACTTTTGAAAAAGGTTTTACAATTTTGACTTTAGTAAATTCGATCCTATTGTGGGTAATTCTAAAAAACAATAAACAATGAAAATTTATATAGACAAGATAACCCACCTTATCGAAAATTTAGACGAAGATACTTTACTATCATTGGAAGCTGTTAGCAAATCAAAAGTTTTTTCTAAGGGTGACTACTTATTGAAAGCCGAAAGCGTTTGTAGCAAAAGTTATTGGGTTGAAAGTGGAATTATACGCAAATTCTATTTGCATAATAACAAAGAAATCACTACTGAATTTTATTTTAAAGACGACTTAGCAACCTCCTATGACAGCTATACTTTACAAAAGCCAAGTCGTGAGTTTATCCAAGCCCTAACAGATACAATTGTAAATGTAACTGATTACGCAGATTTCCAAAATATAAAAAAAACACACCCACAATTACAAGAGCTTGATTTTCTAATGACCGAATATTATGCTCTATGGCTTGAAGAAAAAGTTTTTGAACTTCATACTCAAAATGCAACACAACGTTATCAAACCTTATTGACAAAATCACCTCATATAATCCAACAAGTTCAATTAACGCAAATTGCTTCTTATTTGAATGTATCGTTAGAAACATTAAGCCGAATTAGAGCTAAAATCTAATTATTTGACTTTACATCAAATGTTTGGAGAAATTACATTTTTACCTTTGCATAAGTTGTGATTAATACAAAAATTATGTTTTTAAAATATTTATTCTTATTTTTTTCTTTGGCTTTCAGTAGCATTCAAGGATATGCACAAACTACATTCAAAATTTCTAATGCTAAAACCATCTACATAATAGGTTATCAAAAACAATTAAGCCAGCATTACGAAGGATACAGTATTTCTTTTAAAGAAGTAAAGGACACTCTAAATGTGTTTACAATTCCTTTGGTCTATAGTTTCGGAAATAGCAGTTTAAAAAGAACTTCTTTACAAAAAATGAATCTCGAATCACTGAACAACATAACAGTTGGATTGGGTTTTAATGGCTATGAACAATTAATCAAAGGCTTTTTTTTAAACCTTGGCATTGGCACAAAAATAGGTTCAGAGATTAGCCAAACTTTAGCCAATGATAAATCCCGAAACTTTCTTATCTCGGGTAATAGTAACATTGGATTTTTATGGGTTCCTTCTAAAGAATTGGGTATTACTATTGGACCGTCATTATTTGGAAGCTTATCTAATTCAAAATACATAAACAAGGACTGGGGAGTAAATGTAGAACTTGGTATAAATTTTTAATATTTCAACAATATAAATACACAATCTTTTTAATTTAAAATCAATGGCTAAAATATTTTTAATATTCTTGTTTACATTCCAATCAATGGCATCTTTTTCACAGTCCGAACAAGTGTTAATCCAAAATTGCATTGGAAACTATTTGAAGGGTACTTCTTATAATCAGCCCGACACCATTTTAAAGGCTTTTTATCAAGAAGCCAACTTATTTTTAACCCACAAAGAAAAACCTCTTTGGGTAGTTCCTATTGTGGAGTATGCCAAATGGTTTCAAAAAGGTGAAAAAGGAAAATTCAATGGAAGATTTGGCAAAATCCTTTCTATTGATATTTATGATGATGTTGCTATAGCGAAAGCTGAAATTTTAATCCCTGAAAAAAAGCAAGAATTTATTGATATGTTTTTGCTAAAAAAAATTCAAGGAGAATGGAAAATCATTGGCAAGTCCGCAGGCGGTAAAGTATCTAACAAAACAGGTGAAAAAATACTTTTCATTGTATCGAATGCACATTTTCACGGAAATTCTAAGGCTTCTACAGGCAATAGTTTTGCTGAAATTATCAACGCTTATCATACTTTTGTAAGTTCGGGTTATACCGTTGATTTTGTAAGTCCCGAAGGTGGTAGTATTCCCTTAGCTTATATCAGCACTTCGGATACTTTGCAAAAACAGTATTTGTACAATCCAGATTTTATGTATGCTGTTGGACACACCTTTAGTCCAAAAGAAATTGATTATAAAAATTACAAAGCCGTACATTATATTGGTGGTGGGAGTGCGATGTATAATGTTCCAGAAAACAAAGATATCCAGCGAATTGCTTTGCAAGTATATGAAGAAAACAACGGAATAATTTCTTCGGTGTGTCACGGAACTGCGGGTATTGTGCATCTGAAAACCAAAGATGGTAATTATTTGGTTCGAGGAAAAAAAATAAGTGGTTATCCTGAATCGTATGAAAAACAAGATGAAGAATATTTTAAACAATTCCCATTTTTAATTCAAAAAACAATAGAAGAAAGAGGCGGCACTTTCAAGTTTTCAGCCCAAGATGTTTCTCACGTAGAAATGGACGGCAGAATTATTACAGGTCAAAACTATCAATCGTCCAGTGGCGTTGCCAAGAAAATTATCGAGCTAATTGAGAAGCAATAATTAATGAGGCAAATTACCGTAATAAGCCTCGTCTAACAAACGAACAAAAATCTAAATGGCAAATCAAAGAATAATAGGGTTCGATTTAGCAAGAACTTATGCAATATTTGGTATGTTCATCGTGAACTTTAATATTGTTTTTGGAAATTTTAACGACAAAACTGGGTTAAACTATTTCCTTTCAATGTTTAGCGGAAATTCTGCTACTGTTTTTGTAATGCTTGCAGGTATGGGCGTAGCCCTTATGACCAACAGACTAACTTATACCGATGAAGAAAAGGTAAGGTTGAGAAACACAATTCTGAAAAGAGCATTGTTTCTTTTTGTAACCGGACTTTTACTACAAACATTTTGGCCAGCCGACATTCTGCATTTTTATGGCGGCTATATGACTTTTACAGCATTTTTACTGTTTGCAAATAGGAAATACTATTTGTGGGTATCAGCAATAGCCGTTTTGACTTTTCACATTCTATTTATTTTCATTCCTTTTGAAACAAATTGGAATTTTGAAACATTACATTACAACAACTTTTGGACATTAAACGGCTTTATAACAAATTATTTTTACAACGGATGGAATTCCGTTTTTCCTTGGTTGGCATTTTTTACGACAGGTTTGTATTTAGGGCGTTTAAAATGGCAAGAATCTAAAACCCAAAAAAGGATGTTCAACATTGGGCTCATTTTTTATCTAACAGTTATAGTAATTCAATATTTAACTAATACTTTTTCTGATAATCTGGAACTTCAAGAGTTAATAAATGCTGACTATTTACCACCTATGCTACCATTTATGTTAAGCACAACTGGATTTGGTTTTATGTTGATTTCCCTTTTTATGTTTTTAGGTAATTTACTTGCTGGCAAAAAATGGGCTAACGATTTAGCGAAAGTAGGGCAGATGACCCTCACACATTATATTTCACACTTAACCATAGGGTTATTTATTTTCGCTCAAATTTGCAGTAAAGACTTCATTAAGAAAGTACCAGGGCAAAAATTTATAGAACCTGAATACATTTTATTATTTTCAATTTTTTACTTCATATTAAGTTTCATTTTCACTAAACTTTGGACAATGAAATTCAAAAATGGACCTTTTGAGACAATCATGAGAAAAGTATCGGAATGAAAAATAGAATTGCCATAACTGCGGTTCGTAAAATTAAAGGTTAGATTTTCAGAATTAACCATCAAAAATATTAAAGAATTAAAATGACTAACAAATATCAATTATGAAAATCATCAAAACTTACAAATCTTCTATTATTTCAGTTCACATCATTCTACTTTTTATTTCAATAATAATATCCTCATTTGCCAATGCACAAACTGAAATCATTAAAAATAACTCTGAACTAACGACCAAAATTTCAGAAGAGAATTTTATTTTAATTAACGGCATCGAACAATGGGTAACAATCAAAGGAGAAAGTTCAAAACCTATAATATTATTTCTTCACGGAGGTCCAGGTAGTCCGATAAGTCCATATTCAGACAATCTTTACAAAGATTTTGAAAAAGATTTTATAATCGTACAATGGGATCAACGGGGAACAGGTAAAACTTTTGGACGATATGCCCCAGAAGAATTAACACCTGAATTTTTAAAGGCAAACCCATTATCCGTTGACCTTATGACAAACGATGGAATTGAGTTATCAGAATATCTTTTAAAACATTTAGGAAAACAAAAAATTATTTTATTTGGTACTTCGTGGGGTTCAGCACTTGGTGTAAAAATAGTTACAAAGCGACCAGACCTTTTTTATGCGTATGTTGGACATTCTCAAATTGTTAATCCAACTATTGACATAGAATTTTATAATAAACTTTATAAAATTGCAGAGGATAAAAAAGACAAGGACGCTTTAGAAATATTGAACATAATCGGTAAACCTCCTTATGACAGGGCAAAAAAAGTAGGTCAGTTATTTAAGATTTTAAAAAAATATGAAAAAGAAAATTCAACTCCTGCCCCTAAATCTTGGTTTGAACTTTCGCCTAATTATGATAATCAAAAGGATAATCAGAATCGAAGTGATGGAGATGACTATTCGTTTGTAAACTATACAGGAGACACTAAATTGAGTGTTCAAGCAATGAGTGAAACTATTAACTTAATGAAAGACAATTTAGAGTTCACAATTCCTTTATATATAATACAAGGGAATGAAGATATTTTAACCCCAAAAGAAAAAACAAAAGAATATTTCGATAAACTAAAAGCCCCGAAAAAGAAATATTATTTATTGCCCAAAACAGCTCACGGATTTAATCAATCAGTTTTAAAGACGCAAAACAAAATATTTAAGAGTATAAAAAATTTGTAACAAAATAACGTAAGACAAAAAAAACGAACCGCTAACAGCAAGGGTTTGCAATAATTACTTCCTCTGTTCGCTCTTTCAGGATCGGTTGGGGTTTTAGGCAAACTTTAAAGTTGGTCTTGTACTTGGAAGTTCAATGATTAATCGAATGTCAGGCTAAACAAATCCCTAACTTCTGCAAACCAAGAGTCGTTAGAGGCAATTTTAAAAAAAACACAATGAATAAAAGCATTACATATTATTTAACTTTGCTTATAATTAAATTAAAGGGGATTAAGAATACCTTTTCAAAATCCCCTATTGACTATTTAAAATTAAGGAGGAATGACATTTATTCGCCCACCAATAGATTTTATAAAACTAATAAAATTTCAGTGTTTTTTATATTAAAGACAAAAATTACTCAAATCGAAAACATTTGTAAAACTGATAAACTTTTAATTTACTTACACGGAGGGGCATTTGTATCAGGTCCTTCACAACATCATTGGGATTCAATTGAATGTATATCAAAAAAAACAAATTTCAATATTTGGATGTGTAATTATCCAAAAGCACCTGAATATAGAATTGATCAAATATCAATAAACATTGATCAAATTTATCAAGAAGCATTAAAAAATTACAATAACGAGAACATTATATTGATGGGAGATTCAGCAGGTGGAACACTTGCCATTGCATTAATACAAAGGCTTATTATAAAGAATGTAAGACTTCCTTTAAAATTAATTCTTATTTCACCCGTTTTGGAAGCTTCCTTTAAAAACCAAGAAGTAGATGAAATAGATAAAAAAGACCCGATGTTATCTAAAGCAGGGGTTTTAAGTGCAAAAAAAATGTGTTCAGAAAACTTAAATGATGAAAGAATTTCACCAATAAATGGAGATTTTAAGTTATTTCCAAAAACATATTTATACTTAGCAGAAAATGATATTACTTATCCTGACCAACTCATATTTGTATCAAAATTGAACCAAGAAAAGATAAATAATGTTACAAATATTGGAGAAGGAATGCCACATATATGGCCATTACTACCTGTTATGAAAGAATCTAAAAAAGCACTTAATCAAATAATTAATAATATAAATGAGTAAACAACAAATCGCTAACAGCTTGCAAAACATTTTTATGCAATCTAAAAGACAAATCCTATAAATTGAAATGAAGAAAATAAAAATTCAAATTTTATTAGTTTTTATATCAGTTATTTTTAACTTTTTCTCTTTATTCGCTCAAAGAGAAATAGCAATAACAATAGACGACCCAACTATAATAGAAACGCCAAAATTTACATGGCAAGAAAGAGACAGTTTAATATTAAGAACTCTTGAAAAACATAAAATTAAAGTTGCACTTTTTGTTTGTGGAATGCGTGTAGATAATTTTAATGGAAAAAAAATATTAAATAATTGGAACTCGAGAAACCATTTAATTTGTAACCACTCATATACTCATTTGTATTACAATTCAAAATCTAAAACCAGTAAAATTTTTATTGCGGACTTCAAAAAAGGTGATAGCATAATTAGGAGCTATAAAAATTATACTAAAATTTTTAGATTTCCTTATTTGAAAGAAGGCAATACTATAGGGAAAAGGGATTCAATGAGAGTTGCTATGAGAAAAGGGGGGTATAAAAATGGACACGTCACAATTGATGCCTCCGATTGGTATATTGACGCGCAAATTACTGAAGTATTAAATAAAAACAAGAATTCTGACTTAACACCATATAAAGAATATTATATAAATCACATATTAGACCGAGCCACCTATTATGACTCATTAGCCCATTTGGTTTTTAAGAGAGATATTAAACACACGCTTCTAATTCACCACTCATTATTAAATGCTTTATTTTTAGACGATTTACTTACAGCATTAAAAGTGAACGGGTGGAAAATAATAGATGCGAAAAAGGCTTATAAGGATAGCGTTTTTCTGAAACAACCAAATATAGAGCCTTGTGGAGAAAGTATTATTTGGCAATGTGCAAAAATAATACAAGCCATTTCTAAAACTCTACGTTATCCTGCTGAAGATGAAGAATACGAAAAGGATCCTTTAGCGAAATATATAAATGAATATAATATTCGAACAAATAAAAAATAGACAGCACACAACAGCAAGGGTTTCATTGGGTACGTAGAAAAATAATGAAACCCATGTTGAACAGAATCGATTACAAGTTCGTCAACATATGGAGTTATCGTAAAGTTTTGAGAGAAAATAGCAAGAGGAAAGTGAGCCTCTTTTTTTGAAGAGATTTCAAGTTCGTTTTGTGGTGCTTATGTCAGAAATCCCATTTCCAATAAGAATCACCATTGTTGGAGTCATAAATTCAATTTCAAGCTAGAATAGTATTGTATTGAGGTTTTTAATTGAAGATGGTATTCAACAAAAATTAATTATTGGCAATATGAATATCAATGCAGAAATCTAAAATCTAAAATCTGCATTCTAAAATCTAAAATCCCTACTTTTGCACCGCAGACCGCCTTATCGTCCCGATTCATCGGGGAGGAAAGTCCGGACACCACAGAGAAGCATAGCGGGTAACGCCCGTCGTCCCGATTTATCGGGATAGGACAAGTGCAACAGAAAGCAGGTACAGGTAATGCTGTAGTGAAACCAGGTAAACTCTATGCGGTGAAATTTCAAGTATATCGGCATTTAAGGGTTCTCGCCCGTTGTCGAAGGGTAGAAAGATGGATCCCGATAGTAATATCGGGACTAGATAAATGATAAGGCTCCGATTTATCGGAGACAGAATCCGGCTTATAGGTCTGCTTTTTTTTAACAGGTTTAAATTTTATTTGCCACAGATTCACAGATTTTAATTTTGATTGAAAATCTGTGAATCTGTGGCTAATTTTTATAGAATTGAAATAAAATTTATTCTTCTTCAGAATCTTCAAATAAATTATCGTTTTCTTCATCAATAAATTTTTCCATTTCAAAGAAACTAAAAATCGAACCTCCATAACTTTTCTTGAATGAAAAATGAATCAAATGGTCGAGTTTTGTGTACTTGGAATGTTCAATAACCATCATTCCGTCTTGCTGTAAAGTGTTTTTTTCGAAAACTTGTAAGACAATTTTGTCGAAAGTTTTTTGGTCCAAAGCATAAGGAGGATCGGCAAAAATAATGTCGTAAGTCGCTTTGTTTCTTTCTAAAAAGGTGAAAACATCGCTTTTGGTAGCGGCAATATTAAAATCGTATTCGGCGGCGACTTGCTTAATGAACTTTACACAACCAAAATCAGCATCGACGGATGTGATGGGAGTGCTGCCACGTGAAGCAAATTCGAAACTGATATTTCCGGTTCCAGCAAATAAATCCAGTATTTTCAAGCCTTCGAAACTGAAATGATTGTTCAAAACATTGAATAATGCTTCTTTACTCATGTCGGTTGTGGGGCGAACGGGAAGTCCTTTGGGAGGAAAAATGCGTCTTCCTTTGTATTTACCTGAAATGATTCTCATGATTGGAACAAGATAAAATGTTTCCGATTTTGGGCAGTTGAAAAAGTATTGTTTTTCTGCAAATTCGATACGTCAAAAAAAGATACATATCGAATGTATTTGTAAGCCAATTGATAAAAATCGTCTTCCTCGGCAATGGTTCCCAACAATTCCAATTTGAAATTCTCGGGATTCATATTCAATTGTTCGGCAGTGAAAAGCAAATAGTACAGAAAATCTTCCGGCGTTTGATAATCGAAAGAATTAAATAAATGTAATTTTTGGTTTTGAACCACAACTATTTCAAAATGTCCGGGATTGAAATTGACGATCATCTTTTTGTCGTCATTATTTTTGGAGGCATCCAAAAGTTTGGTTACCAAAATACTAGTGGCGTGTTTGTAATTGAAAGAACCAAATTGATCAATAAAGAAATTATTGATATTCACATAGGGAATGTAAACTGCATTCATTTGGTAATTTGAGATTTCGTCGAAAGCAAAAAAATCAGTTTCGAAAACCTTTGTATTGTATTGTAGATAACTGCCCAAATAATTTTCGTCAAAAAGTGGTTCGGGAACAAAGGTCGAAAGATTATTATTGTGAATCACCACTATTTCATCGTAAGAATCTTTTAATTCAGCGTTCTCTCTGAACGCATCACCAAACAATTCTTCGATTTTCGTGGCTTTGTGAAAAGTGTCAAAGTGGATTTCCTTTAAGGAAAGTATCACATCGTTTAATGTGTCAAAAACACAAAACGAAAGCCCCGTCAAGGAAACTTGAAGTGAAAGTTTTTTGTATTTTTTATCGGTAATGGTAGTAGTAATGGACATAGTTGCAAACTTAATCAATTTCAATGGCAATAACAAAAATCAATTACAATAACAAAAATCAAAAATCAATTTCAAAAATCAATTTCAAGAATCAGTTTCAACAATTGAAAATTGCCATCGCCATTGCCATTGATATTGAAATTCTTTCCTTACTTTGCAGTCAAATAGCATCAAATGAATTCCTCACTTTTTTATAGTCTTTTACTGAAAAAATTTCCTTTTCAACCCACATACAAACAAGATATTTTTTTTCAAAAAATCGCTATTTTCTTGACAGACAATTACAATAACTCGATTTTTGTTTTGAAAGGATATGCTGGAACTGGAAAAACGACCGTGATTTCGACTATCGTCAATAATTTAATTGAGATTAATAAAAAATACGTTTTATTGGCGCCAACGGGTCGTGCAGCAAAGGTAATTGCCAATTATTCGAATAAGCCAGCTTTCACGATTCATAAAAAAATCTACTTTCCTAAGAAATCCTCAGGTGGTGGCGTTTCCTTTACTTTGCAACAAAACAAACACACCAACACAATTTTTATCGTCGATGAAGCCTCGATGATTTCGGACACAAATTCGGATTCTAAGTTATACGAAAACGGCTCTTTGCTCGACGATTTGATTTCATACATTTATTCAGGAACCAATTGTAAGTTGATTTTGTTGGGAGATACAGCGCAATTACCGCCGGTGAATTTGGATATAAG
>CAMBHH010000125.1 GCA_945866505.1 Flavobacterium psychrophilum | reverse complement strand
GTGGTCTTGTAGAGAATGCACTCTATGGAATTTTAATTTATGTAGAAGATAAAATTGCCTTCATTAACAATGAGGGACTTCGTATGTTAGGGGCCAAAGATAAAAAGGAGGTTATCGGAAAATCGGTTTTACAATTTGTTCATCCTGATAATATTGAAGATATTGTTCAAAGAATGAAAGATGTAATTAAAGATACCAATGCATCAGCTATCGTCGAAACAAAATTTATAAGTGTTGATGGCATTCCTTTTGATGCAGAAATTAAAGCGATACCCACTCTGTACGACAATAAAGTAGCTGTCCAAGTAATTGTTCACGACATTTCACTGCAAAAGCAAGCGGCGCTAGATTTGAATAAAATAAATAGGGTTTACGAACTGATAAGCCAAATCAATAATTTAATTATTAGAAATCATAATAGAGAAGAGTTATTTCAGGAGATATGCAATATTGCAGTACATTTTGGGAAATTCCGTATGAGTTGGATTGGGTTTCTAAATGATGATAACACTATCAGTACGGCAGCATTCGCAGGATTTGAAAATGGCTATTTTGCAAAGCGTGCATTGACTTCTTTTAGTGATGTTCAAGAAAAAAGAGGACCAACACGAATAGCATTGAATGAAGGTAGAGCCATAATTTGCAACGATATTGCAAATGACGAGATGATGAAACCTTTTCGTAAAGAGGCACTAGAGAGAGGCTATTACTCCATGATGTCCATTCCAATTTTCGTAAGAAATAAAAACGTTGCTGCATTCAACTTGTATTCCGATGAAAAAAACTTTTTTTCGTCAGAGGAAGAAATTTCATTGCTCGAAAAAATTACATTGAACATCGCATTTGCTCTTGAATCGATTCTTATAGAAGAAGATCGCAAACGAACAGAACAAAAAATTAGCCAACTATCACTAGCGGTTGAGCAAAGTCCCGTAACGATTATAATTACAAATACTGAGGGGGATATTGAATACGTCAACCCTAAATTTGTTGAAACAACCGGTTATACCTTAGAAGAAGTAGTAGGTAAAAATCCACGATTTCTGAAATCAGGTCACAATACTCCTGAAGAATATAAAAATTTATGGCAAACTATTACTGCAGGCAAAGATTGGAATGGAGAGTTCAAAAACAAGAAAAAAGATGGAACTTTGTTTTGGGAATCGTCAAGTATATCACCACTGCTAAATGCACAAGGTATAACAACCCATTATATTGCCGTAAATGAAAATGTTACCGACCGCAAAATTGCTGAAGAAGAATTAATTAATGCTAAACTACGAGCAGAAGAAAGCGATCGTTTAAAATTAGCTTTCTTGGCTAATATGAGTCACGAAATCCGAACTCCTATGAATGGCATTTTGGGCTTCACTGAGCTTTTAAAAGCACCTGACCTTACAGGCGCAGAACAGCAAGAGTACATCAAAATTATTGAAAAAAGTGGAAAAAGAATGCTAAATATCATCAATGATATCATCAGTATTTCACGAGTAGAATCAGGACAAATAGATGTTTCTATATCGGAAACCGATATAAACGAACAGCTCAATTACATTAATTGTTTCTTTACCCCTGAGGCAAATCAAAAAGGAATTAAACTTTTCATCAAGAAACAATTACCTGCAAAATATAATTTTATAAAAACCGATAAAGAAAAACTGTATGCCATTCTTACCAACCTTGTTAAGAATGCTATCAAATTTACAGATGAAGGTATTATTGAATTCGGTTGCGAAAAAAAAGGAAAAAATGTACAATTTTACATAAAAGACTCAGGAATAGGAATTTCAGATTCTAAAAAAAATATTGTTTTCGAAAGATTTAGACAGGCCAACGAAAGCATTAGCCGTACTCATGAAGGATCAGGTTTAGGGTTGCCCATTTCAAAAGCATACATAGAAATACTAGGTGGAAAAATTTGGGTCGACAGTGAATTAGGAAGAGGAAGTACTTTTTACTTCACCCTCCCATTTCAATCTGAAGCCGAACACGATGATGAACATGAGTATGAAGAAAAGATCGAGGACGAAAGTGTAGATTTAAAAATTGCACAAGAAAATAAAATCAAAGACCTAAAGGTACTAATTGTAGAAGACGATTCAATATCCAAATTACTCATTACCATAGCAGTAAAACCGTTCAGTAAAGAAATACTAAAAGTGAGCTCCGGTATAGAAGCAGTGGAAATCTGTCGCTCTAATCCTGATATTGATCTGGTATTGATGGACATCAACATGCCTGTAATGGGAGGTTATGAAGCAACAAATATAATTCGCGAATTCAATAAAGACTTGATAATTATTGCACAAACTGCAAACGGAATGCAAAGTGACCGTGATGACGCTATTGCCGCCGGATGTACCGATTATATCTCGAAACCTATAAATATAAAGGATTTCAGTGCGTTAATACAAAAGTATTTCAATAAATAAACCTATCGATTTAAAGCAATAATTTAAGCCAATAATTTTTAATTATTGCTTAAATTATTGGCTTAAATTCATCAAAATTAAACTTCCAATCGCTCTCCTTTTTATACCACAATTGCCCTTGTGAAACCTCCAAAGGACAGGCAAAATTATTGGTATATAAAGCGCCTGTTCCAAGTCCTTGCGGCATCAAATTGTGTTGTAAAAACGTCCATTGTGCAATAGCATTTAGTCCAATATTCGATTCCAAAGCGGAGGTAATCCACCAACCGATTTGATACTTTTCTGCCAATAAAATCCACGCTTTTGTACCCCGAAAACCACCCACAAAACTCGGCTTCAAAATGATGTATTGCGGCTTGATTTTTTGCAGTAAAGCTTGTTTTTCTTCTAATGAAAAGACGCCAATCAGCTCTTCGTCTAAAGCGATGGGAATTGGAGTGATTTTACACAGCTCTGACATACTGTCAGTATTGTTTTTTTGTATCGGTTGCTCTATACTATGCAATTCAAATCCAGATAATTGATTCAATTTATTTAAAGCAGTAATTGCATCAAAAGCACCGTTTGCATCTACCCTAATTTCAACTTGCTCTGGACTAAAATGTTGCCGAATATAGTGCAATAATTGCAGTTCTTTACCAAAATCTATCGCTCCAATTTTGAGTTTCACGCAGCGAAAACCGTCGGCTAATTTTTCCTCTATTTGTTGCTTCATAAAGGACTCCTCACCCATCCAAACTAAACCGTTTATACCGATACTTTTTACCCCTTTAGTAAAGTCCGAAGGGAAGAGTAAAAATGGACTTTCGCCTTGCAAAGATTGGAACGCCATTTCGACTCCAAACTGTATGGAAGGGAACTCAACTAAAGCCTCCCAAAGTACGTTTTCACCTAGCTGAATATTGTCGCAAGTCCATTGTAATTTCGCTTCATAATCAGGTCGGTCATCAATGCTTAAGCCTCGCAGAATTCCACACTCGCCGATTCCTTCTTTACCATCCTTTTCCAGAATAATAAACCAGGTTTCTTTATTGGTCATAACACCTCTCGATGTTCCTGACGGTCGTTTGAAATTGAGAATGTATTTGTGGTAAGTTGCTTTCAAGGGAAGATTATGGATTATGGGTTTTAGGTGTTGGGTGTTGGGTTTTAGGTTTTGGGTTTTGGATTATTCCTTTTGTACTTCTAAATCAAGTTCCGATTCATCTAAATGAAAAATGATTTTATCATCAACTTTTACCGCAATGATCTTTAAAATAGAATATTTATTGGAATCATTACCAATGCTAATAGCATAATTATTAGCATTCAATCGCCATTTAGCGTCTTTCGTTACATCAGTTAGCATACTAAACAATTTAGTTTTATATAAAGTTGTTATTTTAAAATTCAAATTTTCTTCAAATAGGAATGTTGCCGAACTGAAACTTTTTATGATATCATTAAAATTGGGACTCTCTGGTTTTTTCAATATTTTAACCACTTTCCATTTACCAACAATATCTTTTGGGGTAAATTCTTGTGATAGGATATGATTTGTAAACAATAAAATTATAACTACTAATAGGTTCTTTTTCATATATGATTTCTAAAATGCGTGGCAATCTGTTCTATTTAGATATTCTTTGTCCCAATTCTTAATCCTCCAACAACCTCAAAACTCGGTCAAAATCAGTACTTGGTAATCCTGCTTTTTGAAAGGTGTAGAAATCTAGCTTTACTTTTTGAGTCCAACCTAAACTATCAGTTACATTCTGGAATTGGTATTTTTTGTAAATGGATTTTGCCGATTTAAAGTCCTTATTGAGCAAATAGCCGTGCGCCAGATTCATCTGTATCAATAATTCTGAATCGTCTAGCTTTTCGCCTTCTTTTAGCGTTTTGATGGCTTTTGCATATTGCTTGGTCATCAAATAGGAATAGCCAAGGGTAATAAAATCGATTGGATTGGCTTTTCCATAAAGTACAATCACGCCTATTTTATCAATTGCTTCGCTGTATTTGCCTTGTTTTACCAAATCGGTGGCTTTGTTACGCAAATCGGAAAATAGCTTGTCAGAAGTGCCTATTCCACTTAAACAAGCATTTCCTAAATCATTGTACACTTTCGATTTTTCGATAGGTAATAGTTTTTGGAATTCCTGAAATTTGTATTCTTTCTGTAGCTTATCGAGGACGCAAACGCAAAAATCATCCGACTGGATCATCTTTGTGGCCAAATCCGTTGTTTTGCATTGATTGAGAATCAGTTTTCGGTTTTCGAGATTCCAACCACTGCTCAATCTATAATTGACCCAAGGCACAACTTCTAGCACGATTTTCTGGTTCAATATCCAATTCTTACTTTCGAAACCAAACCACATCGCATTCGCATTCGGCAAAATACACAATGATTTATCGATTGAAAGTCCTTTGGCATCTTGATTGACGGCTTCATTTTGCTCATAGCACGCTTTGGAAGTCGTGCCGTTTTTTATATAATCAGCGGCTAAAGCTTCGTTTGAAAAAATAGCATACTTGCATTTATCATCACCTGAAATCTTCGATAGCAAGAACACCGCCCCTGCCGAACCTTGGCTAATTCCTGTTGGATCAGGAATCGCTTTTAATACCGAAACTAAACTGTTGGCCATTTGCTGATTCACATCTAAAAGTGTGATTCTATAAATTAATTCGGTAGTTCCTACAGGCAGTTCTTCGGTTTTTATAACGATTCTATCTCTTGCCGAAACAACGATTTCTTTTTTGGTGGCGCGTTCTTTGTCCCAATAGCCGTCTTTTTGGGCAAAAAGGGAGCGGCTTGATAAGCCAATTAATAGAACAAAAAGTATGCTTTTTATATTCATTTTTTTATTGTAAAAATTTATCAGTATGCAAATTATAATCGTCTCTTCGAGTGATTTATATAGTAATGCGACAGCTTTACTATATAAATAATATCGAGAAGCATTTTAATTAACCTGTTCTCGATACAATTTTTAAAGCAACACGCTTTTATTATAATTTCAACATTCATTTGGCTTTAAAAATCACTCGAACTGACGTTCTATTTACGATTTTCTTTAACCAAAAACGTCTCTTCGAGTGATTTATTTAGTAATGCGACAGCTTTACTATATAAATAGTATCGAGAAGCATTTTAATTAACCTGTTCTCGATACTATTTTTAAAGCAACACGCTTTTATTATAAATTCAACATTCATCAAGCTTTAAAAATCACTCGAACTGACGAGCGATAGTAAAAGCTTCTGTAAACTACAATTCTATGCTTTCTCCAATATTTAACAGCATTAAATCTTTTCCTTTGTCAAAAAACTTGCGGATGGCTTCCTCGTGGTTGATTTTAATATAACCAAAAGTATCGTAATGAACTCCCAATATTTTATCACATTCGACAAAATCCGAAGCGAGAATTGCATCCTCGACATCCATAGTGAAATTATCACCTATGGGAAGGATTGCCAAGTCGAGTTTGGTTCGCATAGGGATGAGTTTCATATCCATTGTAAGCGCGGTGTCACCGGCAATGTAGATGTTTTTGTGCTCGCCTTCGATGATAAAGCCTCCTGGATTTCCTCCATTGGTACCGTCGGGAAACGAACTGGAATGCACTGCATTAACATATTTCACTTTCCCGAAGTCGAAATTCCAACTTCCCCCATGATTCATTGGGTGGGATTTGAACCCCTTTTCGCCATAATACGTAGCTATTTCGTAATTCGAAACAATAACCGCATTGGTTCGAGCAGCAATATATTCAACATCAAGAATGTGGTCGCCGTGAGCGTGAGTCAAGAGAATATAATCAGCTTGGAGCTCGTTGATGTTGATGTGTGACACATTAGGATTTGCTGAAATATACGGATCAACAAGAATGTGCTTGTGACCCACTTTGATTCCTAAAGACGAATGACCGTAGCATGTTATTTTCATTTGTAACTATTTTATATGATACTTATACTCTTAAATCTTTAAACAATAAACGATTAACCCTAAACAACAAACTAAATTACCTTCCTCCTAAAAAGAGATTTACAATAATATCCTGAATGAGTGAAATCATACATATTGCTAATAGCACTGAAAGCGCAAAAGTACTCAAGGCTAATTTTTTCAACTCTGGGTCTAATGCTTTTGGCTCTTGATTTTTATAAACTGTAATTAAATGTTTGGTCAGCGGAATGTAAGCCAATAAAAACAAGTATTGATCTATGCTGAAATTCTGCATCAACGCAAAGACAACCACCAAAATCATCGCGGAAACTATTAAAAAATAATGATATTTCTTCGCTTTGGCTGCGCCAATTTGTACTACGATGGTATTTTTATTCGACTTTCTATCAGAAGCTTCGTCACGCATATTGTTCAAATTCAATACGCCGACACTCAAAAATCCGATGGCGATTGCTGGCAAAAACAGGTCGAAATTCAATTGTTTTGAATACAGGAAATTGACACCCAAAGTACTTACCAAACCAAAAAACACAAACACAAATACATCTCCGTACCCACGATATCCATACGCCGTATTGCCTACAGTGTAGCGAATTGCCGAAGCAATGGCCAAAATCCCCAAGCCTAAATAGAACAAGGAATACCCTAAATTAGTATATCGAAAAGCATAATAAATCAGCAAGATGGCTGAAATCAGCGTCAGAACTGAGGTAATAATTATAGCGCTTTTCATGGCTTGTGGCGAAATCACTCCCGATTGTATGGCGCGCTTGGGACCAATTCTGTCTTCGTTATCGGTTCCTTTAATTCCATCGCCGTAATCGTTGGCGAAATTGGACAGGATTTGCAGTCCAAGTGTTGTTAGAATGGCAAAGCCAAAGAGCCTCCAATTGAAGACCTCGGTTGGTGTAAAGACGTTATCCGTTGGATAAGCCAAAGCATACATACTGCCCACAATTATTCCTGAAACCGATAAGGGTAAGGTTCTTAATCGTGCGGCTTGAATCCAATGTTTCATTTTAGGTGTTGGGTGTTGGGTGTTGGGTGCTGGGTATTGGGTGTTGGGTATTGGGTGTTGGGTGCTGGGTGTTGGGTGTTGGGTGTTGGGTGTTGGGTGTTGGGTGTTGGGGTTAGGTTAACTTTTGAAACCAAAAACCTAGTACCTAGAACCTAAGACCTATCTATGGGAGCCATTTCTTTTCGAAGTTGGGTTTTCTTTTTTCTAGGAAGGCGTTTCGGCCTTCTTTGGCTTCGTCGGTCATATAGGCTAGTCTTGTGGCTTCTCCTGCAAAAACTTGTTGACCTACCATTCCGTCGTCGGTGAGGTTCATTGCAAATTTCAGCATTTTGATGGAAGTAGGTGATTTTTCCATAATTTCTTGTGCCCATTGATAGGCGGTGTCTTCAAGTTCGGCGTGGGGGATTACGGCATTGACCATTCCCATTTCCATCGCTTCTTGAGCTGAATAATTGCGTCCGAGGAAGAATATTTCTCTGGCTTTTTTCTGTCCCACCATTTTGGCTAAATATGCTGAACCATAACCTGCGTCAAAACTGGTAACATCGGCATCCGTTTGTTTGAAGATGGCGTGTTCTTTGCTCGCTAAAGTCAAATCACATACTACATGCAAACTGTGTCCACCACCCACAGCCCAACCGGGAACTACGGCAATAACAACCTTTGGCATAAAACGGATTAAGCGTTGGACTTCGAGAATATTCAAACGATGCTGACCGTCGTCGCCTACATAGCCTTGATGCCCTCGAGCATTTTGATCGCCACCACTGCAAAACGAATAAACACCATCTTTAGTCGATGGCCCTTCAGCCGAAAGTAAGACCACTCCTATAGAGGTGTCTTCCTGAGCGTCATAGAAAGCTTGGTATAATTCGGAGGTGGTTTTTGGTCGAAATGCATTGCGAACATTGGGTCTGTTGAAGGCTATTCGAGCCACGCCATTGCATTTTTTATAGGTGATGTCTTCGTATTCTTTGACGGTTATCCAATCCATTATAGGGGTTTTATATTTTAAATGTAAAATTAGCGCATTTTTTAGATTTATCTATTACTTCCAAAATTAAAAAAACTGTGGACTCAGAAATAATCTTGCTAAAATATATTTTTAATTATATTTGCAGCCATTAAAAATAAAACAAAAACGAAACGAATCCCACCTACTCTATTGATTAGGATGTTTTTATAAAATTAAATATGCCTTTTGACTCGTTTAAAAAGTGTCTTTAGTTTAAATTTTCTCTATCTATGATTCCTAAAAAGACCTTTTTTTTCATTCTGTTATTTGTTTTTTGTGCACCCACTTTTGCACAACAGATTGATGGTAGTGATGCAGAAACGCTAATCACTAGTAATGCTGCCGACAGTACCGCTGTTGGTTCAAATGAAATCAAAGTAGTTCTTAAAGATAGTTTGACCGCAACAGTAGATTCTATTGCTCCAGTTTCAGTACAAAATGTGGCCCTCTATCCACCTCCTTATCGCGATTGGAGAAGATTAGGCTATACCAGTTCGATGTATGTCGGCGCTACCGCAATTGCCTTTGGGATACTTTGGGTAATGCCAGAAAGCACCACTAATTGGGACAAAGAGGAAATTAGAGAGAAAGGTATTTTGTGGAAATGGAAGGAAAATGTAAAAGCGGGACCCATTATGGATAAAGACAATTGGGTGCTCAACTGGATTACGCATCCGTATTTTGGAGGTATTTATTATATGACGGCTCGAAGTAGCGGATTTACAGTTCTAGAGTCCTTTGGCTATTCCGCTATTATGTCTACCTTTTTCTGGGAATATGGTATCGAAGCTTTTGCCGAAATCCCTTCTAAACAAGATTTAATTATCACGCCAGTGATAGGTTCAGTAATTGGTGAAGGATTTTTTTATGCTAAGAAATCAATTCTAAAGCACGACAAGAAAGTATTAAAATCAAGAGCTTTGGGCATTACTACTTTATTTTTGATGGATCCTTTCAATACTATCTTAGACGGATTTGGGTATAAAGACAAAGTCAAAACCCAAATGAATATCGCTCCTGTGGGGGTGAACCAGTTTTCTAAAACCCCTGTTTGGGGCGTTCAGTTTTCGGCGAGGTTTTAGATTTTACAAGCTATTAGATAGTGATTTACCCCTATTATTTACTACCAATACTACTTAATGTCAGCGCTTTTGTTGTGCTGTTTACTTGCTTTATTGTTTCCTATTACAAGATGCAACCATTACTAATCCATTGCTATTAGTTACTATATAGTTATTATATACTTGTTATATTCTTACTATAAACTTATCATATCTATTCATTATCTATTTACTATCTTTGGAGTATAACAAATTGAGATAACGATGGCTAAGGTTAAAAGTATAGTACAATTGAATGGCACTATTGGGGATATTAATTTTTACACTCGTAAGGGAGTTGCTTTGGCTCGGAAGGCTGGTGGGGGCTTTACCGGTGAGGCGATACGGACTAAAGAAAGTATGGTGCGAGTGCGGGAGAATGGCTCTGAGTTTAAGGGATGCATGCAGAGTGTGCAGTTTTTTAAGCTAGGGTTGCAGTCTTTTTTGAGTACTTTTAAAGATGGTACTTTACACCA
>CAMBHH010000124.1 GCA_945866505.1 Flavobacterium psychrophilum | reverse complement strand
AAAACGAAAATTTCTTTAGAATATAAATTCATTTTGAAATCTTCCACAAAATCTACCGCATTAGTTTCAGGATTTTCTAATGCTTCTTTTAATAGATTGAGCCAGATGTCTAAACTGTTATCTTCGGTAACGCCTTGTTTGTATTTATAGTGCGCCGCATATCCTTTTTCGGCAATTTCGTCCATACGCTCACTGCGAACTTGAATGTCGACCCAACGTCCTTTTGGCCCCATTACTGTACTGTGCAAAGCTTCGTAACCAGTTGTTTTTGGCGATGATATCCAATCTCGCAATCGGCTAGGACTTGGTCTATAATGATCGGTTACAATAGAATATATTTTCCAAGCCAGGAATTTTTCTTCTTGCGGATTTGATTTGTAAACAATACGCAAAGCAAATTTATCATAAACTTCATCAAAGCTTACACCTTGAGTTTTCATTTTCCGGTTAATAGAATAGATGGATTTGGGCCTTCCTTTAATGATATAATCGAGTTCCTCGTAATCCAAAGATTTTTTTAGAATGTCTGATATGTCTTTTATGTAAGCGTCTTGTTCTTCTTTGGTTTCCTTTATTTTACTTACAATATCATCATAAACGTATGGTTCGGTGTATTTTAAACCCAAGTCTTCGAGTTTGTTTTTTATTTTATAAAGTCCCAAACGATGGGCCAATGGCGCATAAATATACAAAGTCTCGGAAGCAATTTTTATTTGTTTGTAATCCTCCATATTGTCCAAAGTTTGCATATTATGGAGTCTATCGGCAATCTTGATCAGAATTACACGCACGTCATCATTGAGTGTAAAAAGCATTTTCCGAAAATTCTCGGCTTGCATTGAAACGTTCATTTCCTTTTGAACTTTCGAAATTTTAGTCAATCCTTCTACAAGTTGGGCTACTTTTGGATTGAACATTTTTTCGATATCTTCGATGGTTATAGGGGTATCTTCGACCACATCGTGAAGTAATGAAGCGGCAATGGCAGTAGCTCCTAAGCCTATTTCTGAAGCTACAATTTTGGCCACAGCGATAGGATGGAAAAAGTAAGCTTCTCCTGATTTTCGGCGCTGATCTTTGTGCGCATCCATTGCAACATCAAATGCTTTACGAATGAGTTTTTTGTCTTCGGCTGTTAAAGTTTGGTAACTTATCCGAAGTAACTCTTTGTATTCGTGTGCGATTGCTTTGTTTTCCTTTTCAAAATCTATTTCTAACATAACAGAATTGTTGATTTTTTAAAAATAGGCATAACAAATGAGATATGCAAACTGGGACTGAATTTATATGTCAAATAGTTTATTCCTTTACTCTAACGAAATCCAAATCTTGAAAATCATAACTAAAGTCTGTCAAATCTGAAATGGGTTTCATTTTTAGTCCAATAGATACTCCTTTTTCATCCACTTCAAAAAGTAAGAAAGCATCAGCATTAAAACTGCGCGTATTCCATTTTACGGTAAAAGTATTGTCTTTATAAAAGAAAACTTCACCAACCAGTTGTGGAGAACGAATAGATTTAAAAAACAATTTTCCTTTCTTTTCTGAAAGATCAATTTTTCCAAACCAATTATCAACGTACAAACCTGTGTATTTTTTATTGTCGATTTTAAGTTTGTCTTTTAAGTTTTTGGCAACAGTTGCCCAAACTTCTGTGGTGGTTTTATCAGCATCGGCGATATTGTCTTTTTCCCGTTTACTATAAATTTCTACATAATTGGTGTAGGGAATTTCAAGATAACTGTCTTTAATCGTGTTTGTGATTGCCGAAAAAGCAGCTCCTGATTGCTGATTGGTCAAGACCACAATTCCTAAATTTAGTTCTTGGAATAAGGTAGTTTGTGTAACGATTCCTTCGAGTCCGCCTGTGTGAGTTACTTGTTTGTACCCTTTGACATCACTCAAAAACCAACCCAATCCATAACCGCTAAAGTGCGTATTATAAGGAGGTCTTGTGTTGACAGGAATGATGGTTTGCATTTGCCACATTTCGTTTTGCTCCTTTTTTGAAAATAATTGATACTGTTTCTCCGGACCGTATTTTCCGTTTTGCAATTGCATAATCATCCATTTGCTCAAATCATTTACACTCGAATAAATTCCAGCTGCAGCATCGAAAGTCTGATTTTTGTAGCGTGAAATTATTTTAAGCTTTCCATCGGTTGGAACGTGAGGCGCAATAATATTAGTAGAGTCTTTTAATCGAACAAAAGAAGCGGCACTATTATTCATTTCCAAAGGTTTCATAATGCGATCTTCAATGAAATCGCACCAAGATTTTCCACTAACTTTTGCAATGACTTCACCAGCTACGATGTACAATAAATTGTCGTAATCGTATTTGGTTCTAAATGCCGAAACGGGTTTTAAATACTGTAAATTACGAATAATATCAGTTGCTTTAAAGTCGCTTCCGTCAGGCCAAATCATCAAATCGCCGGCGCCAAGTCCTAAACCGCTTCTATGCGTTACTAAATCCCGAATGGTAAATTCATTGGTAACATACTCATTATACATTTTGAAATCAGGAAGATATTGTAGCACTTTATCGTCCCAGTTTAGTTTTTTTTCATCGACCAACATCGCCAAAGCAGCAGTTGTAAAAGCCTTACTGTTAGAAGCAATTCCGAATAAGGTATTCGCATCTACTTTTTCTTTGGTCTGGATTGATTTTACTCCGTAACCTTTAGAAAGAACAATTTTCCCGTCCTTGACAATCGCCACAGCAATTCCTGGAACGTTAAAACTTTTCAGTGTGTTTTCGACTAATTCATCCACTTGTTTTTCGCTTATTTGTGCGAATGAGTTACATGTTATTATCAATATTGATAAGGCAATTAATTTTCTCATAATCATCATCTATTTTCTTTGTTCTATTTTCTGTACTCTAAAATCTGCAACCTGAAATCTGCAATCTAAAATCCCCTCTGTCTTTTGGCTTCAAAAATCAAAATAGCCGCCGCAACCGAAACATTCATACTGTCGATTTCGCCTTGCATCGGGATGATGATGTTTTGTGTGGCTGCATCCCTCCATTCTTGGGTTAGTCCAGTGGCTTCTGTACCCACAACCAAAGCGGTTGGAGTCGTGTAATCTTGAGTGTGATATGAAGTTGAATTCTGCAAAGTTGCGCAATAAATATTAATTTGTCGCTCTTTTAGAAAAGCAATAATTTCAGTTGTTGTTCCTGTGGCAATTTGGTTCGTAAATAAACATCCCACGCTGGAGCGGACAATATTGGGATTGTACAAATCACTTTTTGGATTGGCAATAATCACGGCATCCAAATTCGCGGCATCCGCAGTTCGCAATAAAGCACCAATGTTTCCTGGTTTTTCGGGAGCTTCGGCAACAAGAATCAAGGGATTTTCGGTTAATTTTAAATCTGACAATTGCAAGGATTTCGATTTGGCTACAGCCAAAATACCCTCGGTAGTATCGCGATAGGCCAGTTTTTGATAAATGTCTTTTGAAATTTCGATTAAATCGGCATTTTTTGAAAGGTTTTTGGCTTCGGTTTCGGAGATTAATTCGGGCAAGAACAAAATCGTTTCCATTTCGTAACCGCCTTTCATTGCAATTTCGATTTCTCTTTTGCCTTCAATCAAAAAAGTACCCGATTGTTTTCGGGCTTTAGCTTTTTCTTGCAAAAACACCAACGATTTTATAAATGGATTTTGAATGGAAGTGATTTGTTTCATTGTAAATTATTCGAAATGTTTCAAAGTTACCACCTTTTTTTAAAACGCAAATCAGCAAAGCAAACTCTAATGTTGTTTTGCCACAGATTCACAGATTTATTTTTTTATAAATAGATTTTTTGATTATTGGAAGCACTGATTTTTTTGTCAGTCTTGTTTATTTTCACAAGTACATTATTAAAATCTGTGAATCTGCGGCTATTTTAATTTACAAAATCCCTCTCGCCTTGATTTCCAAATATTTATTAATAGTATCCAAAGTCAGATTTTCAGGTTGGGTTAGCACAGAATAAATGCCGTATTTCTTGAGTTCGTTGACGATTAATCGTTTTTCGAAGGAGAATTTTTCGGCGATAACTTTGTCATACACTTCTTGAATGTTCTCGGCTTTTTTGTTGATGAGTTCGTTTAGTTCGGTGTTTTGAAAGAAAACCACAACCAACAAATGGTTTTTAGCAATTCCTTTCAAATAGGGCAGTTGCCGATGTAAACCGTCCATTGTTTCGAAGTTGGTATATAAAATAATCAAACTTCTTTGATTGATATTTTTCTTGATATCGGTGTACAAACGGCTGAAATCACTTTCGAAAAAATCGGTTTTTATGTTGTACAAGGTTTCCAGAATTTTATGCATTTGCGAAGCACGTCTTTCGGCAAAAACACGATTTTCTACTTTTTTCGAAAAGGCAAACATTCCGGCTTTGTCTTGTTTTTTCAAAATGACATTCGATAAAACCAAGGTGGCGTTGATGGCATAATCCAATAAACTCAATCCGTTGAAAGGCATTTTCATTACACGGCCTTTGTCGATTATCATATAAACCGATTGCGATTTTTCGTCCTGAAATTGATTGACCATCAAAGCATTTTTCTTGGCTGTGGCTTTCCAATTCAAAGTTCTAACGTCGTCGCCTTGATTGTATTCTTTGATTTGCTCGAACTCCATCGTGTGGCCAATTCTCCTGATTTTCTTGATGCCATATTGAAACAAATTGTTGGAAAAAGCCATCAAACTGTATTTTCGCAACTGAATGTACGACGGATAAGTTGGTACCATTCTGTGATTATCGAATTGAAATCGTCTCGAAATTAAAAACAAAGGCGAAGCAACATACACATTCAAATTCCCGAAAACATATTCGCCACGCTCCGTTGGACGCAAATAATATTGGATTTCTTTTTCGGTAGAAGCTTTTATTTTTTGCTTGATTTCAAAATTTCGCACCTGAAACTGGAATGGAATTTCGTCAATTATTTTCACCGAAATCGGGAAAGTATAATAGTTTTTGATACCAACTCGTATTTCGTTTTCATCGCCATTGGACAATTTTTCGGGCATCATTCGACTGCCTTCGATACCGTTTTTGGTGAAAAACAAAATCAAGAAATCCAAAACCAAAAAAGTCAATATCATCAACAAAATATACCATGTAGCGTTGTACAAGGCAGAAAATATAAAGGCCAAAACAAACAATCCCACCACGCCCAAAAGCGCATAGAAAAAGAAATTGTTGATGTATAGGTTTTTTAGTAGTTTCATAATTTTTAGATTTTGGAAACTTGAGAATTAAGGTTTTTAAACTTTGTCAAAGTTCAAAACTTTGAGAAAGTTGTTATAGTCGATTAATCTTCATTTTCTTTTCCACAATAATCATTATAATAATATACCATTTCGGTAATTGTATCAGCTTTAAATTCTCTTTTTTTAATTTTGTCAATTATAATTTGACAATCTGAGAAATATCTTAAGGATCTACTTTTGAAACTAAATGTTAGTTCAGTAGCACTTTCCTCGTTAGCTCTTTTTACGTACAATGCACTTGAAAAAGTATAATCTGCGTTAGGACTTACTCCGTCTTTATAAATGTTAATACCATTAAATTTTAGACCATACGACGACTTCTTATATAAATTTACATTTCCTTCTTCTATAACTTCCATTAAAATTGGTTTAGAATATTTGTCAGGTTTTACAAATATATATTTTTCAGAAAATCCATAGCCAGTAAAAATCAATCCTTTCGCCATATCAGATTTCCATTCACTTTTATCGTCTTTTAAATCAACTCTAAAATAAATCTTTTCATTTTTAATTTCGCCAAAACCTTTAATAGATGTACAATCATTAAAAAGGATTGTTGCGTCTCTTTCTTGGCTAAAAACTGACAATGATATCAATATAAAAATTACATAAATTAAGGATTTTTTCATTTGAATTTTATTACCTCGGAATTTCCACACTTTCCAATATCTGTTTGATAATTTCTATACTGGTAATGCCTTCCATTTCACGTTCTGGCGTCACGATAACTCGGTGTTGCAACACAGGAATCGCAGCTTCTTTAATATCTTCTGGCGTTACAAAATCACGTCCACGAATTGCTGCAAAACCTTTGGCAGCATTCAAGATAGCAATTGAAGCACGAGGCGACGCACCCAAATACAAAAAGGCATTTTCACGAGTGTTTATTACGATTTTGGCAATGTATTCCAGTAAGTTTTGTTCGACGATAATTTGTTTGACCAAGGCTTGATATTGCTTGATTTCCTCCGAAGAAAGCACCGTTTTGATGTTGTCGAGTTTGCCTTGATTTTGGAGTAAATGTTCTCTTTGGATAATAAGGATTTCCTCGTCCATTTTTGGATAATCGATGGAGATTTTGAAAAGAAAACGGTCTAATTGAGCTTCTGGCAAACGATAGGTTCCTTCTTGTTCGATTGGGTTTTGGGTTGCAATGACTAGAAAAGGTGTGTCCAAAATATAAGTTGTGCCATCAATGGTGATTTGGCGTTCTTCCATCACTTCAAAAAGGGCGGCTTGGGTTTTTGCAGGCGCTCGATTGATTTCATCAATCAATATCAAATTCGAAAAAATAGGCCCTTTTTTGAATTCGAATTCTGATTTTTTCAAGTCGAAAACTGAGGTTCCCAGAATGTCCGAAGGCATCAAATCAGGCGTAAATTGAATTCGGCTGAAGCCAATGTTCAGGGTTTTGGACAGCAATTTTGCCGTAATAGTTTTGGCTACACCAGGAACGCCTTCTAGCAAAACGTGACCGTTAGACAAAATGGCAACCAGCAATTGGTCAATCATTTTGCTTTGTCCCACGATAACAGTTCCCAATTCCTGTTTGATGGTGTTGATGCTTTGCAAAAGCGGTTCTAAATTGATTCTAGATTGAAAATTTACGTTTTCGGTTTGATTTTCAGGGTTGTTTATTTCTTCCATATTTTTGGTTTTTTTAGCCACAGATTACACTGATTTTGCTTCGCCAGTTCGACCTTTGGTCTCGTGTCACAGATTAATTTTTGGTTAAATTTTTAATTTCTAATTCATAATTTTTAATTCATAATTAATTCACCACTTTTTCAATAGCATTATTAATTTGCAGCAAATCGTCTTCGATACTGATATAATTGTTTTTTCGATAGGCGTTTATCAAAGACACCACATTTTGAATGTCTTCTAAATCTTTTCCTGATTTATGGTGTAATTTTTTGATGAAATCGTCGTCCAATCTAAGGGTTTCAATCAAGTATTCGTTTCGAACTTTTTCTAGAAAATAGATGATTTTTTTATCAATAATGTTATTGTGATCGCCTTCTTGGTAATACAAATTTCCGATGGTTTTCGTAAAATCGACTGTGGTGTTGGCCAGTGGTTTGATAATGGGAACAATTCTTTGTTTTCGTTTGGCATTGAAAAATATAAAAACAAGCATTCCAATCAAGAAAATGTACCAAGCCCATTTTAGTGCGGGTTGACTCAAAATATAACGCATTGGCGAATCTGAAATAACTTCTCCAGTTTGATTTTGGATTCCCCAAAACACTTCTCCTTTAGGGATGTATGACAAGACTTTTTCGGCATATTCGTAATGATTTCCTTTCAATAAATGAAAATTGGTAAATGCCACGGGTTGAGTATGTAAGTAAAAAACGCCACTTTTATAGTCCACTTTTATGAAATTCACTCTAGTACTATCACCATTCTGATAGCCCAAAACAGTGGTGTTCAGCGTGTCGATTTTGGAAAAATAATTGTTGTTGACGCCTTCGGTGATTTTGTATTTCTGGTTGCCTAGTTTTTTGTTGGCGACCCAATTGTAAATGCTGTCCGAAAATTTGTATTCGCTGTCCATCTTTAGATTCAAACTGTCTAGCAAAGAGTTTGGAATCATTTCGGAACTGATAAACGCATTGTTGCCGTGATTGACAAACGTGCACATTTCAGTAATGGATGCTTCGTCAAAATTGGCCATTTTGGAGATGCTGAGAAATGTTCCTTTTACACGGTAATCATTTACAAGCGTGTCATAATCAAATTTACTGTCGAAATATTCATACGGCGTAGTGGTGAATCTCTGAATTTTTTGACCTTTCAAAAATGATTCAATCTCCCAGTTGAAAACAAACATACCGTAAGGAATTTTGTCTTTGAGAGAAAAAGTGGGTGTCCAATCAATTGGTTTTGGGCGATTGCTGTCGATTACAACAATAGCCGCAATTAGCAACACCAAAAGGGCGATGTAGATTTTTAGCGTTTTATCCATTGTTGATTTTTTTTATTGATTTTTCGAAAGCGTTTCTGGCTTTTGTAAAAGTGTTCTCGTCCAGTTCGAATTCACCGTACCAAATGTTGTTGTACAAATAGGACAAATAGGCAAAATCTTCTTTTTGTCTTTCGTTTTTTATTTCATACAGATAATCCGAGTTGGTCTTTTCGACATCCCATTCGATGATTTGTTTTTCGGACATTTTCTTGAGCAGCCAAAGGTAATAGTAACGAATGGTCAATCGGTTTTCACCCGATTCTAGACTTTTTTGAATAAGTTTTTCGAAGTCAACCAAATGAAGATTTTTTTCGATTTCGTCATAATTAATAATTTTTCTATCGGAGTTTTTGCCAAAAATCCATTGTCCTTCTTTGTTCATTATGGCTTTTACAATCATATAAATTACTGCAACGACAATTAAAATTGCGATAACTTTGAGCAAAATATCCACAAAATTCAACGCCGACTTGCTATCGGTAAAACTGAATAAATTTTTAAAAAAATTAGCCAACCATTCTTTAAAACGATCCCAAGCATTTTTTTCGGGCGTTTTGAATTCGTAGATAAATGCTGGCTCTGTGTACTTCTTTTTGTAATTTTTGGCAAAAGGTTTTAACGTTACAAATGCCGAATCGACGACGATGTCTTTTTCGGTAAAAACGATTTTTTCTTTTTTGGTTACAGCCAATGAATCCTGAGCTCCAACATTGAAACTAAATAAAAAAAGTAGTATTATAGAGAATTTATTCAAAGTCGGTTCCTATTAAATCGATTTGACTTTTGGTAGAATTATTTTCTTTTTCTTCCTGCAAACTATAATATATAAGTCCTTGATTGATGAGAATAAAATTGTTGAAAATGTAACTCAAAAGGACGGAAAAGACCATTATCACTGCGAAAATAATTCCCATAGTAGAAAAAGTTTCGGTTCGTGAGCCAGTTTCTTGAAGGTTTTTGGTAGAAACAAACATCCAAATCATACTGATTACATAAGGAATCATCGTGATAAATCCTTGAATGATTTGGACCAGCATCATCATAAGAAATGTGGTTCCGACAATCGTCCAAAATTGTTGTTTTACCAGACTAAAACTATTGGACAATGCGGTAAAAAAGCCCACGTTTTTTAGAATATATTCATAGTAAGCTAACGTAATCCAAGAAATGAATGCTGAGCCAACAATAAAAATCAGCGGAATCCCAATGAGTATAAAACAAAGTAAAAAAAGTAAACCAAAAATGATGAAGGCAAGTGGCATTATGATGAACAAAATTCCCAGAAAAAACACAATCATTTTTCCAACATTGGCTTTCAAACCGTTTGTGATTTCTTTGATTGAAAAAGTACCGCCATTTGTTTTTTCTACAAGTTTCAAATAAATAACAGGAAAACTAATGTTGAGCATCGATAAAATGACAATTAGCAGAAACGTAGTCGCAAAACCTACAATTATTAAGAAAATATTATTGTTGAAATAAGCCATCAGGTAATTTGGATTATTCTGCGCATTAGAAATTCCAGAGAAAAGGACTTCCATATACACTTTGGAAATGAAATAAATTAAAACCACCAATACCATCAAGAATATTCCGTTAATGACTAAATAGTTTTTGAAGTAATGCTTTCCAAAAGTTTTAAAAAAAGTTGTGGTATCGGAGAAATTGGCACTTAAATCGCGCTTTTTGTAGAGATCAAACATTATGTTGCGGGTGTTTTTTTGTGAACAATAAAAGGATAAATCAGGTAATAAAAAGAGATTATCGACAAAGTAAATATAATGAT
>CAMBHH010000123.1 GCA_945866505.1 Flavobacterium psychrophilum | reverse complement strand
CACAAATTTCAGGGACTATAGTTTCTAATGGATATGATATAACAAATGTGGAATTTCAGTATGGTACAAGTTCTGATGTTCTTGGAAGTACTTTAAGTGGAATACCAGCACTTGTATTAGGAAATTCAACCACGAATCCTGCAGCAAGTTTAACAAATTTAGAACCTGAAACAACATACTTCTATAGAATAAAGGCAACACATAAAGGAGTAGACATTTACGGCAACATTCTATCCTTCACAACATATCCAGAATATAGTATAGATCTTTATAGTGCAGATAGTAATGGATCAATTGTAACATTATCAGCATTTGTAAAATCAAATAATAAAGATATAACCGACATCGTATTTGAGTATGGTACTCTTGATTATGAAAACAATATTTCAGCTAATCCTTCGCAAATCAACGCTAACAGTTCTAACGATGTAAGTGCTACAATTACTAATCTAGATACCAATTTAAATTATTATTACAGATTGAAAGCTAAGTATAATGGAGAAGTAATTTATAGCTCTGAAAAAGTTTTTAATTTTTCAGGAAAAATTATCAAAGTTAACGGAACAATTGTAGAAACTCCAAATGCTATAGCATTAAAAGGCTTAATTAATTGCTATGGTGCTTTTTTAACAAATATTCATTTCGAATACGGAATCACAGACAGTTTTGGTTCCACAATAGCTGGAACTCCAAATTTTGCGTACGGCTATAATACTAATTTGATAACTGGTTTAATCAACAATCCGTTACCAAATCAAACCTATTACTACCGATTAGTTGCCACTAATAACGGGAATAAAATTTATTCAGATACTTATCAATATAAAACAAGAATGTTAAGTTTTGCAGATTTTGATTTAAACAAAGAAATAGCAATATATCCAAACCCCGTAACAGATTTTATAAATATTAAATCTAATGTTTCTGATAAATTTAAGTCTATTGAGTTTTATAATACTTTAGGTCAACGTATTTATTGTAAGAATGTTTCCAATATCTCAGATATAAAAATTGATGTATCAAATTTTAAAAAAGGAATATACGTTGTAAAAATATATTTTGAAAATTCCAATATAGCATCATCGAAATTTATTTTAAATTAAAAAATAATGCTTGTTTTCGCATTAGTTAGTAAAAATTTTAGTGTGTGCATTATGCTCATTCCTGCCGCTGGGCTTACTAGTTGCTTATCTAGCAAAACAGCTTTATCCTTAAGCAATGAGATTTTCATTTTAGGTAAAGATGAAGGTTAAAGATTTAGCTTATTAATTGGAGTTCGATCAGGAATTTCGCTATAAAAATAGAATTTTATTGTAAAAAATTTGGTCAAAAAAGTAAAAGTTAGTGTGTTTATTTATCTGAATTATATATAATTAACTAATAACTGCAATATGATTGGGTTTGATAAAATCAAAGTTTTAATTTGTGCTGTAGACGAGTTTCGTAAAATTATTGAAAAAACAAAGGAGTCTTTTATTATTGAACTCGAGCGAAAGCGAACAGGTGAAGCAATTCATAGGAATATAAATTAAATTTAATATTGATAACTAAATTGATTTTTATAAAAGTAACGATCGAAGATATTTTAGATGTTAAGTACTTTATAAGTAGCTGAAAATCAATTTTTACTAATTGTTTTCTAAATTGAGTATTTTAGATGAATCAGCCTGAGATTTACATTTTGTATAAAATTTGGATATACTTAATAATAAATCAAAAAATAACGTTTATATTGCGTAATTAAATTGCGTAATTATTAATTTGTTTACATTTCAAATGATTAGAAAAATATTTGGATTATTACTTTTAACATTAATATCGTTTTCTTGTTCTCACGAAGAAGGTGAAGGAGGATTAGCCTCCATAGAAGGGAAAATTTATGGTAAAGATTTCAATTCTCGAGGTAATTTAGTGAGCGAAGGTTATTTAGCGGGTTTTAAAGTGTATATCAGCAAACACAACGAAAAGGCGTATTTTGAAAATATTGATTCTGCTTATGATGGCTCTTTCAAGTTTAAATTTTTACATGAAGGCACCTATGATGTATGGGTATTGGGTGATTGTGATTTTTGTAATGGTTGGCAACAAACCATAGTTCTACAAACTATTAATGTAACTAGCAGAAGGCAAAAAGTTGTAACAGATGATTTTGTAGTAACTTTTTAATATGAAAACAGAAATTGGTAAGTTTTTGTCTACAATGCAAAGTGTTACTTTAGCTCAACTTGATGAAGTGGCATTACTAAATCGAATTGACCGTAAATATATTTTAACTCACGAGCAATTAAATCTTCTCCTCCCCATCATTCAACAAAATTACAGCGTCTTAGAAATTGACAAACACAGAATTCATACTTATGTAAATAATTATTTTGATACACATAATGTGCAGTTTTATTACGATCATCATAATGGTTATTCAAATAGAATGAAAGTAAGGTGTCGTAAATATTTGGAATCCAATATTTGTTTTTTTGAAGTTAAGAAAAAACTAAATGTAGAACGAACTACGAAAACAAGGGAACGTGTACCTGAATTAATTTCGGAAATTGATGAACTTCAACAAAGAATTGTCCAAAATCTAAGTTTTAAACCAATTTCAGATTTATGTTTAATTTTAAACAATAAATTCAACCGAATTAGCTTTGTTGATAAATCTAAATCTGAACGTGTAACATTAGATTTCGATATTCAATTTTCTGACAACGAAAACACTAAATCTATCACTGAATTTTATGTTTTAGAAATCAAACAATCGAAGTCAAATTGCCGGTCTATTGTAACGGAAACTTTGAAAAAGAATAACATTAGAGAACAAAGTTTTAGTAAATATATTTTTGGAGTTATTGCACTTAAAAGCGGTATCAGAAAAAACAATTTTTTACCAATTTTAAAGAAAAACAATTTATTTTTATAGTAATATGGATATGGAAGAAACCACAGTAGCAATTTTTGATTTATTTGATTTTGGAACAAGGTCAATTATCGATGTTATCGCAATTACTGTTTTAGTAGGATTGATATATTATCCTAAGCATCGGAATAAGGATTTTATTTTCACTTTTGTGATTTTTAATTTAATTAATTTCATGATTTGCTATCTACTAGGATCAGCGAAAATTAAGATAGGATTCGCATTTGGACTATTTGCAATTTTTTCTATAATTAAATACAGGACTATTGTTGTTTCCATAAAAGACATGGGCTATTTCTTTATTTGTGTAGCTTTAGGAATGTTAAATTCTCTTGCCAATTCAAGTGAAGGATTTACAATAATTATTATTTGTAATGCTGTTATTTTAAGCCTTGCATTTTTTTTAGAACGACTCAATTTTATAAATAATGAAAATGCAAAAGAAATAATATACGATAATGTAAGACTGATAAAGCCAAGTTTGAGAGACGAATTAATAGCTGATTTGGTTGAGAGAACAGGCTTAGAAATTCATAAAGTTGAAGTTATATCTATTAATTATTTAAAGGATACTGCTTTGCTAAAAGCGTATTATTTTTCAAAAGAAAGTGAAAATTCAATCCCAACATCATCTGATAACGATTAAGAAATTATTTTTATTATTTTTTTTAATCAGTTTTTTTGGATATTGCCAAAACACTGATACCCAACTTCGTTTATCTGCCGCAATAGATTATAAAATCAACAAAAAATGGAAAGCAAGTTTTGAATACAGATATGCACTAGAAAAAGATATTTCCACTTTTCAGGCAAATGTTTTTCAATTTGCTGGCGAATATAAAATTAACAAAAAAATGACTATTGAGGCCGGTTATCGATTTTTAACCTCATACGAAGGAGATAATCAAAGACTTTTTGCTTCTTTTATATATGATTATAAGCTTAGTAGATTCACCATCGCATCTAGAACGAGGTATCAATTTACTACACCTTATTTTGATGCAGAGTTTTGGAACGAATTTCAAGAGCCATCACAAATTGTGAGAGAAAAATTATCTGTTGATTATAACATTCCAAAAAGCAAGTTGTCCTTAAATCTTTCTGCTGAAATATTCATTAAGTGGGATAATCCTAAATTAAAATACAACCGAATTCGATACCAATTAGGAAGTGATTACAATTTAAAATATGGAAATGCTGTGGGATTTTCAGTTTTTTATGAAGATCGTGCAAATCCTCAAAAAACAGATAGGTTTGTATTTTCAACTAAATACAGTTTGTCTATTGATGAGATGCTTAAAAAACTTGCAAAAAAAAGAAAAAGTAATGATTTTTGGTTCGACTTTGAATAGAGCGGGTTGTGTAATTCGTGGTAAAAAAAATAGCACCACAAGTAAAAAAAGCACCTTCTTTCGCTAGGCTTGTAATAAAAATTTAGCTTATGTTTGAGTTTTAAATTTTCTTTGAAAATTGTTCTATTAATTTCGTTGATGCTAACGTCTTTTCTAATAGAATTTATTACTTTAGCTCTTGATTTTTATGACAAGTTCAATATTTTATATTTTATATTTTATATTTTACATTATCTTAAATAAATTTTTAATCATTAAATTGTAATTCTATAATGAAGATTTTTTTTAAATTAAATAATTACTTTGTTTTATTAGTAATGTTGTTTTCATTTACTTTATTTGGGCAAAATATTGCTATCAATGAGATTATGTCCTCCAACACAACTTCGATCTTAGACGAAGATGGTACAGATCAAGATTGGATTGAATTGCATAATTATGGTACAGAACATGTCAATTTAGGCGGTTTCGGTCTTACAGATGATCCTTTATTACCTTTTAAATGGACCTTTCCGAATGTTACTTTAAATGCAAATTCTTATATGTTAATTTGGGCATCGGGCAAAAATAGAGTTGTTGTAGGGCAGCCTTACCATACCAATTTTAAACTTAGTGCCGCAGATGCTCTTTTTTTAACGAATGCGACAGGAACTTTATTGAATTCAGTTCCAGCCACTGCACTACCGCCAAATGTCACTTTTGCTCGTCAACCCAACGGTACTGGTGCGTTTAAATACTTCTATCAACCAACCCCAAATGCCTCCAATACAGGTACTGGTTTGACAGAATTGATTGTTCCACCAATGTTTTCGCTAAATTCTGGTTTGTTTACTGCGCCTTTTAATTTAACAATTTCTCACCCCAATCCAAATGCAATAATTATTTATACAACGGATGGTTCCGAACCAAACATCAACAATTTAAATGGAACAAATTTTCAATATAAAAATGTATATCCTATTGAAGTAAACGGAGCTCCAGGACCTTTTTTAACCGAAAGTTATAAATCTTTTCAGTATTCAAGTCCCATCACTATTTTTGATAAGTCACCTCTGCCGGATAAATTAACTAAGAAAAACAGTAGGCAAGATCCAATTTACATACCACCAATTCCTGTAAGAAAAGGAACTGTTTTGAAAGCAAAATCTTATGTAAACGGTGTGGGTTCAGTAACAGTTTCAAGAAGTTATTTTGTATGGTCTGGCGGAAACCCTTACAATATTCCAATAGTATCTTTGCAGACTCAAGAAGATAATTTGTTTGATTATAATAAGGGAACTTACACAGCTGGCGTAGATTTTGACACTTGGCGTAAAAATAATCCCGATAATAATCAATTTTACAGACCTGAATGGAACAATTATGCACGAAGCGGAAGTTTATGGGAGTATCCAGTAAATATCGAAGTTTTCAACAATTCTGTTTCGGTTTTGAATCAGAAGGGTGGATATAGAATTCATGGCGCAAATTCTAGAACATTTGTAATCAAAAATCTACGCCTTTATGCTGATACCGATTATGAAGAAAGAGGTGATTTTAAACAAAACCTTTTTCCTGTACCGATTTTTGATGCTCCAAATTTATCCAACGATAAATTCAAACAAATTTTAATGAGAGGGGATGGCTCTGGAGGATCGGTGGCCAATGATGTAGTTTTTAATAGATTAATGCAACCGGTGTATAATGGTGCTAATAGGGTGCGACCAGTAGTTCATTTTTTTAATGGCGAGTATTGGGGGATTTCTGCCATTCGAGATAATATGGATGAGCATCATTATGCCAATAACTTCGATCTCAATAATGATAATATTGCTATTATTAAATGTGCAGGAAGTAATTGTGATATAGATGTTGGTACAGTCGATGATTTTGCAGATTACAATAATCTTCAAAGTTACATTATCAACAACGACATGGCAAATGATAGCTTTTACAATCAAGCTGCTTCTCGCTTGGATATTGTTTCTTTTATCGATCACATGGTTTTACAAATTTATGCAGGAGCAAATGGTTATGAAAGATCGTTTTGGAAAGCCAGAACGCCAGAAAATGGAAGTTATGGCGACGGAAAATGGCGTACCTCGGTGAAAGATTTTGACTCCGCATTAAAAATAAATGAAGATTGGCTGGCGCATTGGGGCGGAATTGTTAACTCGCCAAATGAGATGATGTTTGCCAAGCTTCTTGCCAATGCTAGTTTTAAAACCAAGTTTATAAACCGATTTGCAGACTTAATCAACTCTGTACTTTCTTCTAATAATTTTTTATCGGTTACCGATACTGTATTCAACGAGGTAGCTCCTTATTTAACCGAAAATTCAAATCGCAATCCTGCACAAAATTTTTATACAGCTATAGACAAACAAAATTTGATCAGTTACGGGAACGATCATCCAGTGGCGCAAAGAAATTCTATCCAAACATTTTTTAAAATTCCTAATACAGCAAATATAGAACTAGATGTTTCAGATACTGTTGCAGGATTTATTAAAATGAATACTATAGATGTTTCGGACGCAACGCCTGGAATTGCAGCAAGTCCTTATCCGTGGACCGGAATTTATTTTAACACTATTCCTGTAACACTGAAAGCAAACGCTAAACCTGGATATGTTTTTTCACATTGGTCAGGAGACATATCTAGTACTAATCCTGAAATCACATTCATTCCTGATAGCGATAAAAAGCTGAAAGCCAATTTCACTCGAGACGTAAATGGTGATCAAGTCGTGTACTTTTGGTTTATGGGTAATGATATTCCAAACAATTTACCTTTGGAGAGTTTAACATCGTCTTATTCAAAAAATAATTTGACTGCAGCTTTGCAATTTAACTCTTGTTTGACAGGCTATCCATTTACAAGTACGGATGTAAACTGGCGATTTGCGGCTATGGAAAGAAGGAATGCGCCAACACCTTTAAATTATTCTTCAGCATCGAATAATGATTTGCCTTACGATACAGGAACAATGAGAGGTATACAAATTAAACAGCCTTTCAAAAATGGAAATTTAGAGAATATGCTACGCATAGTGTTTCCAACAACTAATCTGCAACAAATTAAAATTTCGTTTGCTGTAGAAACAGATGGTGCAGCCAACTTACTTATTTTTGATTATTGGGATGGTACTAAATGGATTAATACAGGGATTTCAAATCCTACAGAAACTATTGGTGTTGGATACAAACTTGTTAAAATAGATTTGAGCCAAGTGCTTGTGGCTAACAATCAAGCACAATTTCAGTTCAGAATACGATTTGGCGGTGACAATATGTTTTTGTCAGAAGGAAAGCGAGTGCAATTTAATAACATTGCAATAGATGCCCAAAACACATTATCTGTGGAAAATTTTGAAACAGATGTAAATTTTTTAGCATATCCTAATCCGACTACGTCTGAAATTAATGTGCAATCGAGCGATCAAATTAACGAAGTTCAATTGTACAACCTGCAAGGTCAAATACTTCGCTCATTGAAACCAAACAGTTTGAAGTTTAAGATAGACATGCTAGACTTGCCGCAGGGAATCTATTTATTAAAAGCTAAAAGTGAGAGCAAAATAGAAAAGGTAATTAAAATTAGTAAGAATTAGCGGAAAATAAATGGCATTGTAATATGACATTTATTTTAGTTACTCTACTTGAAATGTTGTAAACATTGATTTTTTTAAACCATTAAGTTCGTTGAAAAGGTTAAGAACACTACAAATCTTAATTTTAGCAATGAACTTAATGGTTTTTAATTTTATTAGATTGGTACAAACACTATTGAACTTTTTGAGCTTCAATTCCTTGTATACAATTATTGAGAGTATTAATTATTCACGTTATTTTAAAAAACGCATATAAAATAGTCCAGAACATTACGCTATTTTTTAGTTTGTAGGAGTCGTCACGAACGAGGGTGCAGATACTTTACAGCATGACAAAAGCTGCAGTAAGATTGGATTAAAAAGTAATAATGTTTGGTACTTACTGCAGTTTTTTTATAGAATTTGACTACTGATAAAAGCGAAAAATTATTCTCTTAAATATTTTTTTTATGTAAAAATTAAACAATTTTTAATTTTAAAATTTTACAATCAACTTAGTTTACGAAACAAGTCTAAGTAAAATTTTAACCTCTTCTAGAAAGATTTTAAGAAAAATTCGAATGATATCAATCAATGATGTGAATTTATTATAAAGGTATTCCAAGGAATCTTATCAACGACAAATAGATTTTGAACAAAGAAATAATTGCGCAATTTAAATTCTATAGCACCTAATAAATAACATTTTGAATTAGTAACAGTTGCTTATTAACTCAGCATTTAATTGCGATATATGAAAATTAATAAGTGTAAATTACCAATCGAAATAGACAAAAGTTCAAAACAGGTTCTAGAAGATAGTTCGCAATAAAAACCGGATTTCCTCAAATCTTTTTCAATTAACATAACCGTTTTTGCTCTACTAATCTTTGAAAAATTGAGGCAATAGCAATCTGCTAGTATGAAGAACGTTTTCTTTTTATTGAACACTTTAGCAACCTGGGATTCTTTTCTATCTTACATAGTAAACCACAATTTTATCATTTGTTTTGCTGACCAATTAACAATTTGTTTAAAGCTTTTTAATCATTGCTAGAGTGCGTATGAACTTTGGTTGTTCGCACGTAAAAATTTACTGTTAATTTTAAAAAATCCATTTTTGTTTTTTTTTGTTAATTTTTTCTTTACTGTATAATATTTTTTATTTATTTTTATAGTATAATTAATTAACTTGCTTAGCGGCTCGTTTATTGACCATAAAAACCATCATTTCAAGTTGTGCTTGCAAGTACGAGAGCAGAAGCAATTCTTAAGCAACTTTTTAGGATTCAATACAACGAAACATTTTTATTCAAGAGTTTCTTTTTTGGAAAATTAATAAATTGTTTCTCAGTACAAACTAAAGGCAAAAAGTTGGCTGATATTTCAAACCGTCGAATATAAAGTACAAAAAACATATCATTAAAACAAAACTATTACTAATTGGGCATATAAGTTTTAAGAAGTTTTAAAAACCTTTTTAAAATATAAATTATTTATTATCAATGCTTTATATTTTTATACATCAACTTAAAAATTAAAAAAAATGAGACAAGATGTTATTAAAAGAAACAATGTAACTGTTTATGGCAAAGGCACTCAGGTTATGTTGATGGCGCACGGTTTTGGTTGTGACCAAAATATGTGGAGATTTATTACACCTGCGTTTAGTAGCAAGTACAAAATTGTACTTTTTGACCACGTAGGCTCCGGAAAATCAGATATTTCGGCTTATGACTACGAAAAATACTCCTCTTTGCAAGGCTATGCAGATGATATTATAGAAATTTGCGAAAGTCTTAACCTTAAAAATATCAATTTAATTGGGCATTCAGTAGCTTCGATGATGGGTCTATTGGCAGCTAACAAAGCACCACACTTATTTGATACTTTGATTATGGTAGGTCCATCGCCACGTTATATTAATGATGAAACCTATTACGGTGGTTTTGATGAGGCAGATATAAATGAATTATTGGAATCTTTGGACAGCAATTATTTAGGTTGGTCGAGTGCCATTACTCCGGTAATCACGGGTAATGCTGATAAACCAGAATTGAGCAAAGAATTAGCAAATAGTTTTTGTCAAAGCGATCCTGAAATAGCAAAACAATTTGCAAACGTTACTTTTTTAGGCGATAATCGTAAGGATTTGTTAACATTGACAACAAGAACGCTTATTTTACAATGTGCCTCTGATGTAATTGCACCCGAAACTGTGGGAAGATATGTGAATGAACACTTACAAAATAGCACAATTTTTTTTATGAAGGCTACAGGACATTGTCCACACATGAGTGCGCCAGATGAAACAGTGGAATTGGTGACTAAATTTTTAGCA
>CAMBHH010000122.1 GCA_945866505.1 Flavobacterium psychrophilum | reverse complement strand
CTTCAAAAAAACCATACCGCCCCAAGGCGTAATCTCTTTATTGGTAAAGGATACATCGAATTCCATAGTGTTGATTTTTCTAATGCTACGCATTAGGATTTTGAACTCAAATTTAGTTGTTTTTTTCTAATGCGTAATCTGGGTTTAATTTATTTGTGATGTTTTGTCGAGCACGTAGCGAATAGAATTCATAAATAAAAGTAATGCAAAAAGCATTATTCTATCCTAAAAAAAATAAAAAATCCCGTTTAGTTTCCTAAACGGGATTTCAATTTTTAGCTAAATTTCAATTTAATAATTGAATTGTCTTCTGTTGTCTTTAATTTCAGCTTTATCTTTCAATGCTGGTAAAACTCTACCTACATCGCCAGCACTTTGAGCTTTCAATTTGGCTACATAGGCAGTATGATCTTTTAAAACTGGTGCTTTTACCGTAGCAATGTTTTTCACAACATAAACCCCAGTATTTCCTTCGATTGAGGCAGAAAGTTTACCTGCTGTTAATGCAAAGGCATTTCCAACCACTTTAGGCTCTTGACCCACACCACCTGTTAGTACTGGATTTTCCATGGTAACATCTGTAGCTTGTTGTACCGCTGAACCAGTAGCTTTTGCAATCGCTTCTAGCGAAGATCCGCTCATTTTAGCTTTGATTAATTCAGCTTTTTTCTTGTTTTTAAGAATTGGCTCCACCATAGGACGAGCCATATCAACAGCCATTAATCCTTCTGGATTAATTTTCTTAACTTTTGCAATAATGTTACCTAAATTGGCTACTTCAAATCTTTTTACCGCTCCTACTTTTGTTCCGTCTTCAAAAGACCAACTCACAATATTTCTTTGGTTACCCAATGGTCCGAAAGCTTCGTCCATCGCTTTTACAGTAACTGGAGGAGCAACTGAAAGTTTCATTGCAGCAGCTGATTTTGCAAAATCTTTATCGGCTGCATCAATTTCGAATTGAGTAGCTTGAGTAAATATTTTATCTGACGTTGCCTCTGAAGCTTCGATTTTTTGTGCAATTGTTGCTAAACGAATTCCGTCTTGTTTGTCAGTAACTTTGATGATGTGAAAACCGAAATCTGTTTCTACTAATCCAATTTTTCCGATTGGGCTATTGAAAACAAAATCGTTGAAAGGTTTCACCATTTGGTTTGGTCCGAAATAGCCTAAATCACCACCTTGCTGTGCAGAAGAGTCGTCAGATGCAGTGAAAGCTTGCATTAAGAAACTATCAGGATTAGCAGTTACTTGCGCTAAAATTGATTCTGCTTTTGCTTTTGCTTCTTCTTTTGTTCTTTTTTCCTTTTTATTTGGAACCTGAGTACCTTCATAGCTAATCAAGATGTGACTTGCTTTTGCATTTACCCCTGTTTTTCTACCCATTGATTTCGAAAGGCAATAGTATTTTCCGTTCATGTATGGACCGTAGATTTCGCCTGGAGCCAAGTTGTATAATTTATCTGCATCTACGGCAGGCAAATCTTTTTTAGCTACATAAGTAGAATCGTAAGGTTTATCTGAATTGGAATTTACAAATTCTGCTACGTTTGTCGCTGATCGAAAACTAGGTAAAGTATCATTTTTTCCAGTCTGTGTGTTGTAAACTACACTTCCTGTCAACAATCCGTTGATTTTAGCTTTGATTTCAGCTTCATCTTCTGGAGAGGCCTTGTCTTCGATTAAAACATATTCGATTTCACGATTTTCGTCTGCTTTGTATTTTTTTTCATTCGTTTTCATGAAAGTTACGATTTCATCATCGGAAACTTTTACATCACTATCTTTAATAGTAGAATACAATCCGGCAACATAAGCAAAACTTACTTTGTTCGCTTCCATTTCATATTTCAATTTTCCTTCGCTTTCAGTAGTATAAGTAGCCGCTTTTATCATTGTAGTATACATTTGATATTTTGCGTTTAACTCAGCATCTTTTTCCCTATCTTTTATATAGTTAGCAATTTCTGGATTTGTCTTGATAACTTCTTTGAATTTAGCTTCATCAAAAAGCCCAGCCGCATTTAAAAACATTGGGTTTTTTCCAATATTTTGATCTGATTTCAAAACTTCCATTATATTTTTTGCACCTACTCGCAAACCTAATTTATCAAATTCTGCGGTTAGTAAAGCAATAGATACTTCCTGATCCCAAACTCTGTTTGCTGCTGCTGTTGAAGTAACCCCTTGTTGACTTTTTTCGACATTGCTCACTTTTACTCTAAAGTCGTCGAATGAAATATCTTTTCCGTTAACACTACCTACATCATTTGAACTTTTACCAAAGCTACCTTTAGTAAAAACATCCCCTGCAATAAATGCAAATAAACAAAATCCAATAACTATTATCAATAATGCGGAACGTTGTCTAATTTTTTGTAAAACTGCCATTTCTATTTTTTATTAATTTTTATATTCAGTCTGCGAAAATACAATTATCTACTTAATAATTACAATAGTCGCGCTATAATTTACAAGAAAATTTGATTTCCTGAAAAAAATCATTCTTTTATTGTCATTTTAACCAATTCGATTTTTTTGTTTGTGGCTTGTTCGATTATAAAATAGTAGTTTCCAATGGTAATGACATCGCCTTTTAACGGAATTTCTTTGGTTGAATCTACAATAAAACCGCCTAAGGTTCCGTAAGAATCACTTTCAGGAATATCTAACTTGTAGGTTTGGTTTAAATACTCAACATCCAATCGAGTCGAAAAAAGATAAACGCCGTCTTCGACTTCTACTTCGGTTAATTCTTCATCCGAATCATGTTCGTCTTCAATCTCTCCAAAAAGTTCTTCAACAATATCTTCAATCGTAATAATTCCGGATGTTCCACCATATTCGTCAAGGACAACGGCTACACTTTTTCTTTTTTTGGTAAGCAAATTCATTGCATCTTTAATAAAAATAGTTTCAGGAACAAATTCAACCGGAATCAGAATTGATTTGATGGTTTTTGGTTTTTTGAATAAGTCAAAAGAATGCACGTAACCAACAATATCATCGATTGAGGTATTAAAAATTACAATTTTAGAATAACCCGTTTCAATAAATAACTCTTTCAATTCTGATACAGAATCGAATAAATCTATGGCTACAAGTTCAGTTCTTGGCGTCATAATATCTCGCGCCTTGACTCCTGAAAAATCTAATGCGTTTTGAAAAATTTGAATTTCAGAATCCATGTCATCGTTTTTTTCAACGGTGCTCATTTGTTCGGTAATATAATTCCCCAATTCAGCTTTGCTAAAATACAACGACACTTGATCTCCTTGGGTTTTAAGAAATTTAATTAAAATAATATCCGAAACCCAAATGATAAACGAGGAAAGGTAATAGAACAAAAGGTAAAATCCATACGCCGGAAGCGCAAAAACTTTGATTAAAATATTGGCATAAATCTGGAAGAAAACTTTGGACAAAAATTCGGCTGTAGCCAAAATAAGTATTGTTGATACAATCGTTTGAAGTGAAAATTTCCAAAATCCAGAAAAATTCAAGCCCAGATTTTCAATCCAGACCATTACCAAGTCGCCCATAAAAAATCCATACACAACCAATGCAATATTGTTACCAATGAGCATTGCGGCTATAAATTTCGAAGGTTTTTCGGTAAGCTTTGAAAGGATTTTTGAAATGAAATTGTCCTGTTTTTTCTCTATTTCTAAGTAAATTTTATTAGAAGAAACAAAAGCAATTTCCATTCCCGAAAAGAAAGCACATAGTATTAAACACCAAGCAATACTAGTAATTTCCATACTTAGGGTTTATTGTTGCGGTCTTCCATTTTCTTTGCAAACCTTTTTCTGAAGAAAAACATAAAAACTGCCAAACCACCTAGAAGCAAACTTATATTTGGCGTTGCGGTTGGATCATTCCATTTGCTAATCGCATCATAAAAAAATGCTGCTCCAAGGAGAAGATATAAAAAAGGAGTATATTTTAGATATTGCATAATTTCGGAATGTATTTTATTCGTCGGATTCAATTTCGCCAGCAATTTTTTGTGAATTAATCACTTTAAAATCTTTACTAAAATCAATTCCTTGACCGTTTGAAGTGCCTTTTAGGTCTGTAAATTTAAAGTTTTTTTCGGTAAAAAACCATTCGTTTTTTTGGTCAAAATACAATTGGTCTGTTTCAAGAATTTGTCCGTCTTGTGAAGTGATTTTTACATTTCCTTTCAAATCAATAATGTTTGTTGATTTGTAAGAAGTAGCATAATCGGCTAAAATGACTGTTCTTTTGTTGTTCTTGTCATACAAAGTTACATCAACACCTTTAGGAAAATCAGTAAAGGGAAAAGCGACATTGGCATATTCCATCATTTTTGGACTCACCAAAATAGCGGTTATTCGTCCAGAATCAGTATATTTTAAATTTATTTTTTCGGCTTCACCACTGGGCACAAACTCCGAGAAATTACTTTTTTGAACGTCTTTAAAATTACTTTCACATCCCAAAAAAAGTGTCACAATAATAAGCGATAAAGTTAAGTGAATGGAATGTTTTTTTAGAAAATTCATTTGCAAACTGGAGCGATTAGAAAATTTTTAATCCTGGTTTAACTCTTAACGGTATTTGCTTTTTACAAACCATTTATCGTTTAGTGAGAATCCTAAGTTTAGGATGAAATAATTTTCTTGTACTAAATTATTTGCAGTAGTTCCTTTTTTTCCAAATTCTAAACCAACGTTCAAATTAGACAAAGAACCTGTAATAGGCAATCCTAATCCTAAAGTCATCCCAATATCGTTTATTGGAGTAGAATTGACTATTAACCCTGTTTTTTCATAAACAAAACCACCTCGATATGTGATTCTTTTTCCATAACTGAAAAATGAATTTGTAGTAGGCGTAAAATAACCTCCAAAGCCATATCGCTCATACTTACTGTAAGTTACATTAGGTGAAGTATTGTAAGTGTTATATAATTTACCAATATCCTGCAGTGCGATATCAGCTCCAAAAACCCACTTTTTAGCATCTCCTATACCTAAACCGAAAGCCCATTTTTGTGGCAATTGCAAATCAATTTTGGTGCTAACCGTATCATAAGAATCAACATTTGAATAATCAAAGTCTGAATTAATAGTCACAGTGCTTATGGTCCTATCGTTGTTCGAAACTAAAATACTTTTTGGCGTATAGGTCAAACTGCTGAAAAGTGTTATTTTATCTTTCAATTTATAGTGGTACATTAAACCAAAGTTCAGATTCAATCCCGTCAAATCTGTAACATTCAATTCTCGAGATCCTATTGGAACATAAGGTATAAATTCAACGCTATTAGTTTGGATTTTTCCAAAATTATAATACCCCGTTGCACCAATACTTAAATTAGGTAATATTCTGTAACCTGTACCTAAAAAAACTCTATTCATGCCACCCCAACCATTGAAACGCTTACTGTTTTGAGAACCATCTTCATAAATGTTTTCTATTTTGTATCCCACCGAAGAATAGGGAATCAAACCAAAACCGGCTCCAAATTTTCCAAGCGGAACAGCTAAAGCTAGATAATCTAAAGTGGTTCTTTTAGCGTTTCCACTAGATGTTCCTGATTTTTGCTTTGTACTACTAGTACTTGCGGCAACGGTGAAGTTTGTCCATTTTAAGTTTCCATATCCTGCAGGATTCTGGAAATTGATCCTTGTACTATCTGGAATCATTGCTATTCCACCCATCGATCGACTTTCTACATTTCCATTAAACCTAGCTTCTCCAATTCCGTAAAACGAATAAGGCGAAGAAGTGCCCTCTTGCGAAAACATAACTAATGACAGCAATAAACAAGAGCTTATTAAAAAATTTTTAATCATTTTTGATTTTATATTGAAATGTTTGATTCAAACTTTCAAGAAGGAAATTTGAATTGGCAAATATGGTATTTTTTAATCGTTTAGCCAAAAAAACTGAGTCTCCCCCCGTTAAAATTATTATAAATTTTGAATATTGACTCCTTAATTCCTCGATGTAACCCTCAATTTCAAATACCAACCCATTTACAACTCCTGAATGAATAGATTCTGAGGTAGATTTGCCTATTAACTGTTTGGGGGTTTCTAAAGTCATAAAAGGCAATTTTGCTGTAAAATGATGTAACGATTCGTATCGTAAGAGCAGTCCAGGCGAGATTGCTCCACCAAGATAATGGTCAGTTTCGTCGATAAAATCGTAAGTTACGCAAGTTCCTGCATCAATCACCAGTCTATTCTGATTGGGATATTTTAGCGTTGCGCCAGCAGCTAAAACCATCCTGTCAATGCCTAATGTTTGTGGTGTTTCATAACCATTGACAAATGGGAATGCATCTTTACGCGAAACAAAATGGATGTTTACTGAGTTTTCAAAGTTTGAAAAAGCTTGTTTTTCGACATCAGAAACGGATGCAACAACTAATTGGGTAATTTTTTTGTGACTATTTAAAATATTGTAAATGCTTTTTTCGAGCTCTGTTTTTAGAAAAACAAAAGATTCTAAAAGGGTACTGTCCTCAAAAACAGCAGCTTTAATTCTGGTATTCCCCACATCGACAGCTAGAATCATAGTTTAAATTTAACGTTGCAAAGGTACGAATAGATTTTTTTTAATAATTGTTTTGTATAAATTAAAAATCATTCTATATTTGCACCCGCAAACAAGTTCAGCGAACTCCTATAAAAACAAGAGCAAAGTGAGCTATTAGTGAGGTACCTTAGCTCAGATGGTAGAGCAATGGACTGAAAATCCATGTGTCCCTGGTTCGATCCCTGGAGGTACCACAAAACCCACTTTAACGAGTGGGTTTTTTGTTTTTATTATTACTTTTGCTAAATGCATCAACTTTACATTCTTTATTCTTCGTCTTCTGCTAAATTTTATGTTGGTGAAACATAAATATAGACGAAAGATTTCTAAAACATAATCAACACTCTTATACAGGTTCTTTTACAAAAATTGCAAATGACTGGGAATTAGTGTTACTACGTAATTGTCTAGACAAAGAAGAAGCTGTTTTTCTTGAAAATTTTATTAAAAGAATGAAAAGCAAAATTTTTATCAAAAAAGTTATTGCCAATCCCTATATTCCTGAAGATATTTTAACAAAAAAATAAAATCTATGTGCTCTGGTTCTCCCGAAGCATCGGGACTGGAGGTACCACAGAAACAATCCGTAGTCAGCTTATATTGAAGTGATTGCGGATTTTTTGTTTTTAATTTGTACGTCGTTTCTAATTTCGACTTATCAAAAATAAGACTACAAGACAAATAGATGAAATTTCTCCTTCATCAAAATGACAAAAATGAGAATAGTTTTCATGTTTTATATCTTCTAATTATAGTTATTTTACAGGTATAGCAATTTTAAATTAAAAAAATATTTTTGTCACATTTAAAACTTGAACAAGTTTCTTTGTTTTTTTAGACTTGTAGCATGCCTGCATTTCCTATACAATCCATTTAGTATTCAAACTTTTTTGAATGTATGCTCATTTTTATCCCATTTAGTAACAAACTTGCTGCTTTTGTAAAAATGGAAAGTACGAAAAAAATATTCGAAAAATCCAACAGGATTAATATATTTGTGAATTCAATCGATTGAAATATTAATTTTATTCTAACCAAAAAAACAAATATCATTTTTACTATGGAACAAATTATCAAAGACACAACAGCTAATCCAGCATCATTAGGCCTTTTTGGTTTCGGAATGACAACAATTTTATTAAATATTCACAATGCCGGTTTCTTCGAACTGAATTCGATGATTATGGGAATGGGCATCTTTTTTGGTGGCATACAACAAGTCATTGCGGGAATTATGGAATGGAAAAAAGGAAATGGTTTTGGGATGGCAGCATTTACATCCTATGGATTTTTTTGGTTGTCGCTAGTTGCACTTTGGACTTTGCCATTAATGGGCGTTACAAAACCTGATGGAGCTTCAATGGGTTGTTACTTGGCAATTTGGGGCTTGTTTACACTGGCGTTCTTTATTGGAACTTTGAACGGAAATACCATTGGTAAACTAATTTTTGGTTCGCTAGTTGTTTTGTTTGCACTTCTTTCTGCTGCAAGTTTTACTGGGGATAAATCCATTCATACGATCGCAGGCTATGAAGGAATTCTATGTGGATTTTTTGCTTTTTACGAAGGAGCTGCGATTGTAATTAACGATAAAATAGGACGAAAAGTATTGCCATTATAATTTTGAACATAATGTGTTGATAATTCAGTACCTTTACTTTCCATTCTTCATCAAATAGAATTTAAATTTGTCCTGATTATAATTAATTTTAAGACTTTTACACGCAAAAATAAAAACACAATGAGTTACTACAAAATTGAGAATTTAGAACAATACTTCAAACATTACAACAAATCTGTTCGAGAGCCAAGAAAATTTTGGAGTAAGATTGCTTCAGAAAATTTTACCTGGTACCAAGAATCTGAAAAAATAGTTGAGTTTGACATGGGCGAGGCCAAAATAAAATGGTTTGTTGATGCCAAAGTTAACATTGTAAAAAACTGCCTAGACAGACATCTTTCAAAGCGAGGAGAAAAAACCGCTATTATTTTTGAGCCTAACAATCCTGAAGAATCTGCGCAACATATCACCTACAATGATTTGTATTTGAGAGTTTCAAAAATGGCTAATGTGCTTCGCGAACAAGGTATTCGAAAAGGCGATAGAGTTTGCATTTATTTGCCTATGATTCCTGAAATTGCTGTTTCGGTATTGGCTTGTGCTAGAATTGGTGCGATTCATTCCGTTGTATTTGCTGGGTTTTCAGCATCAGCAGTAGCAGCAAGAATCAACGATAGTGAATGTAAAATGGTTATTACCTCAGATGGAGGATTTAGAGGCGAAAAAACCATTGATTTGAAAGGAATTATTGATGATGCTCTCCTAAATTGTCCGTCTGTTTCAAATGTGTTGGTTGTAAAAAGAACCAATTCCTCTATTAAAATGCAAGAGGGTCGTGACCAATGGTTGCAACCGTTGTTAGACAGTGCTTCTGATAACAATGTCGCTGAAATAATGGATGCTGAAGATCCTTTGTTTATTCTTTATACTTCAGGTTCTACGGGAAAACCAAAAGGAATGGTTCATACTACTGCAGGCTATATGGTTTACACCGCTTACTCTTTTAAAAACGTATTCAATTACGAAGAAAATGATGTTTTTTGGTGTACAGCCGACATTGGTTGGATTACTGGACATTCTTATATTTTGTATGGTCCATTATTGAATGGTGCTACAACCGTAATGTTCGAAGGAGTTCCTACTTATCCTGATTTTAGTCGGTTTTGGGAGATTATAGAAAAACACAAGGTAACTCAATTTTACACCGCTCCAACAGCCATCCGTTCTTTAGCAAAAGAGAATTTGTCTTATGTGCAAAAATATCCGCTAAAATCCCTAAAAGTTATTGGCTCGGTGGGAGAACCGATCAATGAGGAAGCATGGCACTGGTATAACGACCACGTTGGAGGGAAACGTTGCCCGCTGGTTGATACTTGGTGGCAAACCGAAACTGGAGGAATTTTGATTTCAGCCTTAGCTTTTATAACGCCAACAAAACCAACCTATGCTTCATTGCCTTTGCCAGGAATTCAGGTAGTTTTAATGGATGAAAAGCGAAATGAAATTGAAGACAATCAAATTACTGGAAGTCTTTGTATCAAGTTTCCTTGGCCGGGTATAGCAAGAACCATTTGGGGTGATCATCAACGTTATAAAGACACTTATTTTAGTGCCTTTCCAGGAAAATACTTTACTGGTGACGGAGCATTGCGTGATGAAGTGGGATACTATAGAATTACTGGTCGAGTAGATGATGTAATAATCGTTTCTGGACACAATCTGGGAACTGCACCTATTGAAGATGCGATAAACGAACATCCAGCAGTAGCCGAAAGTGCTGTTGTAGGCTTTCCGCATGATATCAAAGGAAATGCTTTGTATGGTTTTGTCATATTAAAAGAATCTGGAGAATATAGAGACCGTATTAACCTGGCTAAAGAGATCAATCAACATATTTCAGATCATATTGGGCCAATTGCCAAATTAGACAAAATACAGTTTGTTTCCGGTTTACCAAAAACTCGTTCTGGTAAAATTATGCGACGGATTTTGCGTAAAATATCCGAAGGTGACTTCTCTAATTTTGGAGACACCACCACTTTATTAAATCCAGAAATTGTGGATGAAATTAAGGCCGGGAAATTATAAA
>CAMBHH010000121.1 GCA_945866505.1 Flavobacterium psychrophilum | reverse complement strand
ACTTCATTCAATTGCTTGAAAATATTTAGTTTTAATTCTACGTTTTCAGAAGCAGCTTCAACAACTAAATCAACGCCTACAACGCCATCTTTGATGTCTGTATACGTGATGATATTGTTGATGGTTTTGAATTTTTCTTCTTCGGTTATCGTTCCTTTGGTCACCATTCGGTCTAAATTGGCAAAAATAGTTGCCATTCCTTTATCTAATGATTTTTCGGAAACATCGATTAATTTTACGGTACAACCACTTTGTGCAAAAGTATGTGCAATTCCGTTGCCCATTGTTCCTGCTCCGATTACGGCTATTATTTTCATATTAAGCCCCCTAACCCCCAAAGGGGAAATTCCTATTAGAGGTAAATAGGATTTTAATTAATTCTTTTCTAAAATGTGCAAAAATTCAGTCGTACTGTTTGCTGTGTGAATTCTATTTTCGGTTTTGTCGGCTTTAAAACGTTGGTAATTGGTGGTTACCAAATCATATTTTCCGTATTTCGACATAATAGTTCTAATTTCCTCTTCGGACATTAAACCTTCGTTGTTGTAACTCAAAAAAGTATAGTTGAAATTAACATTTTTTATCAACTCTTCAAAGGATTTTCTAACATTTGTTTTGCTGCAATAATCAGAACGATTATACTCTCTCAGACCTGTTTTCCCCTTTGGAATAAAGGTGTCGTATTTTGCTATTGTATTCAATAAATGATAATTTGAACCATATTGACGAGCATTATATGGTGGATCCAAATACAAAATATCTCCTTCAATTTTCTTTATTAAAAGATTACTATCTTCGTTGAAAACCTCGTGTTCGTTGTCGTTTATAGAGAAAATGGCGGGTTCCAAAACAAGGTTTTTCTGTGCCGATTTCTTAATTTTTTTTAAATAAGCACCATAAACCGAAGCCGTATTCGCTACTTTATCAGCGCTCTCTAATAAGGAAGCTAAAAGGAAATAATAGGTTTTTGAATTTATGATTTTATCTATTTTCCAATTTTCTATTTGTTGCCGAATAGCATCTATTTTTTTGCCGTTTTCTTCAGAGAAATAAAGTCTTTCCTTCGCTCCGTTTTCGGAATATTCATTGAAAATAAAACCTTCAATTCCGTTGAGTTGATTAAGCTCTTCGATGGTTGAATGAAAATCTAGTGTTTCGTGATTTTCAATATAATTTTTGTTCAAAACATAGCTGTAATATTCCAAATCATTGCTGATGACTTTTTTTACATTGGGTTTAAAAGTCCTTCCCACAATTCCGGTTCCGGCAAATAAATCACAAAAAGTCTTTTGCGACAAATCTTCTCCAACGACTGAATTTACAGCAGTTTGGATAAAGGAAGATAACTTTAGCTTAGAGCCGATGTAGTTCATAAAGTATTAATTTTCAACCCAAATCAGGTCGGATAAAATGGTGTTATTTTCTAGATGGAGTTGGAATAAATTCTCGGAATCAAAATTTTCGACATACGTATCAATCGCAGATTTCAACAATTTAATTTCTGCTTTTAGTTTCCAATGCTCCTTGTTTTTTTCGACCAAAACGACGAATAATCTGTTTTTCAAATGCTTTCGGCTTTCCTGACTTTGGTTCAAATACAGCCATTGAATCAATTCGGCAGGATTAATTTTTGCGTAAGCTACGGTTTGGTTAAAACCAGTTGGAAAAACTGTAGTTTTATGGTCAAAACAAGTTGTATTTATAGTAAAATCAATTAATTTATCGAATTTATTGATGTTGGGTGTTACTTTTTCTTGTAAAGAAAACAGGTTTTCAACGGCTTCGGCTGACCAAAAATTATACCATCTATTCAAAGCATAATTGCGAACTTCTTCATCAAAGGAAGCTATTTTTTCTAATAATTTTTCAAAAGAATATGTGGTGTAAATAAAACTGCTTTTTGCATCCCAATCGTCGGACTGTTTTCGTCCCCATTTGTAGGGATAAGCCAATCGTTTTTTCAATTCAGTTTCAACTCGTAATAAATCCATAATTTTAAAATTTGTTTTGAATTCAAATTGAATTGATGCTTAAAAAATTATTGGGATAATTTTGAAACAAAATTTACTTCTTGAAACAATCAATAATGCGGTAAGCAACCCGCAATGCTTCTGTAGCTTGTTCCAATGTTACCACTGGAGTAGTATCGTTATTGATGGCATCTGCAAAGGATTCTAATTCGTCTAGAATGGCATTGTTTTGCTCCACATCGGGATTCGAAAAGTAGATTTGTTTTTTTACGCCTTCGGCATTTTGTAAAATAATATCGAAATCTCCAGGAACTTCGGGAGCGTCTTTCATTTTTACAACCTCACATTTTTTCTCCAAAAAATCAACAGAAATATAAGCGTCTTTCTGGAAGAAACGTGTTTTGCGCATATTTTTCATTGAAATTCGGCTCGCTGTTAAATTGGCTACACAACCATTTTCGAACTCAAGTCGAGCATTGGCAATATCTGGAGTTTCACTAATTACAGAAACTCCACTCGCGTGAATTTCTTTCACTTTCGATTTCACTACGCTCAAAATCACATCAATATCGTGAATCATTAAGTCGAGAACCACGGGGACATCAGTGCCACGAGGATTGAATTCAGCCAAACGATGGGTTTCAATAAACATTGGGTTTTCAATCATATTTTTGGTCGCTTTGAACGCAGGATTGAATCTTTCGACGTGACCTACTTGACCTTTGACCTTGTATGCTTCGGCTAAAGCGATAATTTCTTCGGCTTCAGCAACGTTATTTGAAATGGGTTTTTCAATGAAAACGTGTTTACCCGATTTGATGGAGACTTTGGCACATTTGAAGTGAGAAAGTGTGGGCGTTACAATATCGATAACATCTACGGCGTGCATTAAAGTAGCGATCGTAGAGAATTTTTTATAGCCAAATTCCTTGGAAACTTTCTCCGCATTTTCTTGGTTTTCGTCATAAAAACCAACTAATTCATATTTTTCAGATTGTTGTAATAATCTTAAATGTATTTTTCCAAGATGCCCAGCACCTAAAACGCCTACTTTTAACATAAAAAATGATTTTTAACAAATGTATAATTTATTTGCTTATTGTCTAAAGTTTGAAGTTTAAAGTTTTGGAAATTGTTGCTTGATTTTTGGAATTTTAAAGTTTATTTTTACCGAAATAAATCGCTCCAAATTTTGAAAGATACTGCCAAACATCAAGGACTTCGTAATCAATTAGTAACTCTTTTGAAAGAAAAAGGAATTACTGACAAAGCTGTTTTGGAAGCTATTAGTAAAATACCACGACATCTTTTTTTGAATTCTAGTTTTTCCGATTACGCTTACCAAGACAAAGCATTTCCTATTGGTGCTGGTCAAACTATCTCGCAACCTTATACGGTGGCATTTCAAAGTCAGTTATTAGAAGTCAAGAAAGACCAAAAAATCCTCGAAATAGGAACGGGTTCTGGATATCAAACCGCCGTTTTGTGTTTGCTAGGAGCCAAAGTTTATAGTATCGAACGGCAAAACGAATTATTCAAACAAACCTCGGCTTTATTGCCAAAATTAGAAATTGGAATCCGTCCAAAACATCTGTCTTTTGGAGACGGTTATAAAGGTTTACCTAATCACGCTCCTTTTGATAGCATTATCGTTACGGCTGGAGCGCCAATAATTCCACAACCGTTGATGGCACAACTAAAAATAGGAGGAAGGCTAGTGATTCCGCTTGGCGAAGAAAAACAAATTATGACATTGCTCATCCGAAAAAATGAAACTCAATTCGAAAAACACGAATTTGGGGATTTTAAATTTGTTCCTTTACTGGAAAATAAAAATTAAAACAAAATCCTGTCTCATTTTTAAAACAAGAAGAGGTTTTTTATTGACCAATGATTTCAAGATAACGCTCTAAACTTTCTTTCTCGATTTGAGCAATAAATAAGAGAAAATCTTCTTTGTTATTTTTGGTTTGAGCGGTTTCGAGAGCATTGTAATATTTCATTCTAGAATCATATTCACCTTTAATATTCGCAATTACATATCCGTTTTGCAATAGAATTAGATTCATTACTAAACGTGAAGTTCTGCCATTTCCATCAATAAATGGATGAATGGTTACCAAACGCTCGTGAAGTTCTGCTGCCAAAACTATTGGATGTAAAGCATTTTTATTGGTTTCATACCAAATAAAATATTCTTCCATTTCTTTGGAAACCAAAAACGGTTGTGGTGGCATAAAAGAGCTTCCTTTAATCATCACTTGTACTCTGCGATATCGCCCTGCATCTTCGGGATTAATACCACGAAGAATCAAATTGTGAATAGACAGAATTTCTCGCTCATTGAGTAGGGTGTTTTTCTCCATCAATTGTTTGATGTAGCCAATCGCTTCCTGATGATTGATAGCTTCAAGATGTTCACGCATACTTTTACCAGAAATGGTCAAACCTTCGTTGATAACCAAATCCGTTTCACGAAGTGTGAGCGTGTTTCCTTCAATGCGATTGCTTTCAAAAGTATATTCTAGTTCTAATGCTTGAGCAATTCTATAGCTGTCAAATTGACGAAATTGATCCAATTTTGCTTTTAAAGCATCTATTTCATTAAGAATAGACAATAAGTTTTTAGAAATTGAATTTTTTACGGCAATATAACTGTTTTCCATTTCTTCACGGATCATATTCATTGCTTTTAAGGCAAATTCATCTTGACCAATTTCGTAGAGAATTTTTTCTTTAAGCCAAGCCACCATTAATGTTTCAAAGTCGATTTGTAATAAAGAAGCCAACTTTATAACTTGATCTTTGGTAGGTTTTCTGGAACCATTTTCGAATTTGCTGATTAAAGCTTGGTCAATTCCTAAAAGTTGTGCCACTTCTCTTGTCTTTAATCCTTTTTGTTCTCGTGCATTTTTGAGGATTGTTTTCATTACTTGTAACGTTTTATTTTGTCTTGACAAATTTAGTCATAAATTTGAAATAAAAAAAATAATACCTGAAAATTTCAAGTATTATTTTTAAAAGTTTAAATCTGTTTGAGACTTATAATTTATTTTTTTGGAACAAATCCATCTTTTTTCATTTCCTCAATTACAGTTGCAATGATGCTATCTACTAATAGCCCTACATCAGAACCATTTGATGATTTTGTCGTTCCTGTCCAAACTAATTTATCCGATTTTAAAGAAAAAACATTCGTTTCAACCAAATAAGAGGTTGTGTCTTGATAATATCCTGAATCATAATACATAGGCGAATACATTCCGTACCAACCACCAAAACCACCAAAAGTGCCGTAACCACCATACATTCCTCCATAACCTCCATAATACATAGATGTGTTTGTACCTGGAACATAGCTCGTTTCTTTTACAGTATCTACCAGACGCATTGTGATTACAGCATCATAGTTTTCATCTTTAAGAATCTTTAATTTTTGCTCTTTTGTTAAATTTAAACTTGTTCCATTCAAAATGGCATAAGAAGAATGGAATTTAGGTCCGAGTGAAGTAATTCTATTTTCGGTAATTCTTCTTGTGGCTTCATTTTTTACTAACGCTACCACTAATATTTTTTTGAATTCTGTATTTGCATTGGTGGTTTCTGGATCTTTCCAACTACTTACAATTGCTGTACCGCTGCTGCAACTTGCTAGAAAAACTAATGACATTGCAATAAAAAATTTCTTCATAATTTTATTTTTAAATAATTAATGAGGGTAAAAATAGGAATAAAATCATAAAATACTTTTTAAAAATAAAATATAATTTAATAAAATATTTTAAAATGATTTTTTTATTCTATCGAGGTCTCGTTTAGTATCTTGTTCCTTAAGAGATTCGCGTTTATCGTAGGTTTTTTTTCCCTTGCATAGGCCAATTTCAAGTTTTGCCATACCTTTTTCATTAGTAAACAATTTCAAAGGAACTATTGTCAGTCCTTTAGCTTGTACACTTCTAGCTAATCCTTTCAGTTCACGTTTGTTTAGTAAAAGTTTGCGCTCGCTTCTTGCTTTGTGGTTGAATTGGTTGCCAAAGGCATATTCTTCAATGTAGGTATTAATGGCAAAAAGTTCCGTGCCGTTAAATTCGCAAAAACTTTCGGTAATATTGGCTTTTCCCAAACGAATAGATTTTATCTCTGTACCAGACAAGACGATTCCAGCGGTAAATTTTTCGATTATTTCATAGTCGAAACGGGCTCTTTTATTGAGTATGTTGATTGTTTTTAGCATCGGATTGCAAATGTAGATACAAATGAATGAAACGCCAAAGAAATCTAAAAAAATGCCATAAATTTGCAGTATGGAAAAGTCACAATCAAAAGATCCGCTGCATGGAGTTACGCTGCAAAGAATTTTGGAACAACTTGTAGATTATTATGGATTCGACACTTTGGGTGAATTGATAAAAATCAAATGTTTTACAGACAATCCAAGTATAAAATCGAGTTTAACTTTCCTACGAAAAACCAATTGGGCTAGAAAAAAAGTGGAAGAATTGTATATCAAATCAATTCCGAAATTTAAAGTCTAATTTAGACGATATGAAATCATAATTCCACCTCGATAAGGAAGCCATTCTCCACTTTTATTGCGTCCAACTGCTTTATCAAATTCAACCCTTTCGCCAGTTGCAATATAGTAACTATGATAGAACCCTTGATGATTTCCACCTCCTAAGAAAAAATCTAACATAAATCGGTCATTTAATTTTTTTTCATAACCTATTGTTGCGCCTACTCTATATCCAACTCCAATTTGATGTATTCTAGCATCATAATAATTCCATTTTGTAATGTTGTAGGTGTCAAAACCAGCGTGAGCACCTACATAAAAACCGTTGTATTTTTCTTTAAAATGGTATCGATATTCGGAAGTGAACATATAAAATTCAAAAGGTCTACCATTGATAGAACTCCAAAAGGAGGCTACAATATCAAACTGAAAGGTAGATTTTTTACCGATACTAGTTTCTATTCCAATATTTGGAACTAATACCAGAGCTGTTAAAGCATTCCCTTTTATGTACGTTTGACTTTGCGCAAAGAGTGAAAACACCAAGAAGGTAAAAAATGAATATTTTTTTCATTTTTTTTTAGGGTTTAATCAAATGATTTTATTTTGCGAAATTAGATTTTTTTTTAGAAAATTAATAATTAGTTTTCATTTAAAATGGAGTAAACAGCAGTGTCAATAAATCGGCCTTGATAATATTCGTTTTCTTTGAAATGGGCTTCTTTTAAAAATCCATTTTTTTTCAATACTTTCTCAGATGCAATATTTTCCGGATCAATAATAGCTTCAATTGAATGCAATTTCATCACTTCAAAACCATAGTTTATAACTTCTTTTAAGGCTTCTGAAATTATGCCTTTTCCTTGATATTCTGGAAGTAGCATATAGCCAATTTCTGATCTGAAATGTTCTAGTTTTAGTCTATAATGACCAATAATTCCTATTAGTTTTGGATTTCCTTTTTGAGTAATCGCCCAATTTATCCCTTCGTTCGAATCTATTTTTTCATCAATTGCAGTGATGTGCGCAATCGCTTCTTCTTCGGTTTTTAGCAAAGGTCTTGGAATATATTTCATAACTTCCTGATCTGACCGAAGTGCGAAAATTTCGCGTACATCTTCCTTATCAACTCGCCTTAAAATCAAACGCTCAGTTTGCAGGATTTGAAATGGTAAAAAATTAATTTCTAACATGTTTTACAAAATTTCGATAGAATAATTTGATTTAAAAGTGTTCTGCTTTTCCAAAAGTTGAATCCCTTCCTTTTTTGTAAAATCATCATATTCAGTCAAGGTGTCTGAGTAGCCAAACCACGGTTCAATACACAAAAAAGGGGCATTTACAACGGTCCAAATACCTAAATTTGGAAAATCACTAAAGTTAACTCTCAACATTTGATTTTCATTTTTTAAAATGGTTATTGATTTTGATTGCAATGTTTTAAATACCAAAGCATCATTTTCGAATAAATTGTATTTTAGGTCAAGTTGCCTATTATCAAATGGAAGATTATTCATACTGTTCGAAATTAACCCGTCTTCTAAAAGATAGTAATTTAGAATTTCATCTTTTTGAAATTCAAGAGTGTAGTTTTCAAAATCTCCTGGCAAGGCGAATGCAGGATGAGCTCCAATAGCAAACGGCATTGTTACATCGTTATTGTTAATAACTTTATAATTGATGTTTAATTTATTGTCTTCCAAAGAATATCTAATTTGTAATTCAAAATCAAAAGGATATACTTTTTTGGTTTCTATTGTTGAGGTCAGAGAAAATGTCGCACTTTCTGCCGTTTTTTCAATTAATTCAAATTCCATTTCTCTTGCAAAACCGTGCCTGTTCAAATGGTATTTATTATTTTTAAATAAATAAGAATTGTTCTTTAAGGAGCCAACAATTGGAAACAAAATAGGAGAATGTTTTCCCCAAAACATTGAATTTCCTTCCCAAATATATTCTTTATTTTGGTCACTTTTTAAAGAAAGTAATTCAGCTCCCAAATGTTTTATTTGAGCTGATAATTTAGAATTTGAAATTGTTGTAGTCGTCATATAGGTCTCGAGAATATGAATTTTAGGATGTAAATATATTTATAAATTTAGATTTGGATGTTTAAATCAGAAGAATCTATAAATAAATTAATGTTTTGTTAGTAGTTCCTTAAATGTAATTTGAGCTTGTACTAAATTGTTTAGTTTAATTTTTTTCTACACTTAAATTTTCAATGCTTGAATAAATGAATTTCATATCGAAATTTTTTGTGCAGTTTATGTTTTTAGTTTTTTTTTGATAAATTTCAAATTCAATTTTATTTACAATTTAAATAAACATGGTTACACTTGATCTTCGAGACACATCATTTTTGGCCAATCTCAAAGGTAATGCTTAAGTTAAAAGCTCACTTTTTTTGTGTAGTTTATAACGTAATGAGACAAATCCTTTATCGCAAAAAAAATATCACGAAAAGCAAATATTCAAAAATGGTAATGAATCACATTAATGATGCATATATTTTGCTTGTATTTTTGTAATGCGTTATATTTGCAATCACAAAATAAAAAACAATGATTAAGATTAGTTTGCCCGATGGGTCCGTTAGAGAGTTTAATTCGAACGTAACGCCTATGGATGTTGCCTTGAGTATCAGTGAAGGATTTGCCAGAAACGTGATTTCTGCTTCTTTTGATGGTACAATTGTGGAAACCACAACTCCTTTGACAACTAATGGTAGTCTTGTATTATATACTTGGAATGACGAAGGCGGTAAAAAAGCGTTCTGGCATTCGACTTCTCACGTGATGGCGCAGGTTCTTGAAGAAATGTATCCTGGAGTAAAATTAACTCTTGGACCAGCGATAGCCAATGGATTTTATTATGATGTAGATTTTGAAAACCACAAAATCACTGATGCTGATTTCAAAAAAATTGAAAATAGAGTCTTAGAAATTTCAAGAGAAAAACACGAATTTAAATTGCGTCCTGTTTCTAAAGCCGAAGCTTTGGAGGTTTATAAAGACAATGTTTATAAAACGGAGTTGATTTCGAATCTTGAAGACGGAACAATCACTTTTTGTGATCATTCTACATTCACTGATTTGTGTCGTGGAGGTCATATTCCAAATACTGGAATCATCAAGGCGATGAAAATTATGAGTATTGCTGGTGCTTACTGGCGTGGTGATGAAAAAAACAAGCAGTTGACTCGAGTTTATGGGATTTCATTTCCAAAACAAAAAGACTTAACAGAATATCTAGAATTGTTGGAAGAGGCAAAACGTCGTGACCACAGAAAACTAGGAAAAGAATTGGAATTGTTCGCTTTTTCACAAAAAGTAGGACAAGGTTTGCCTTTGTGGTTGCCAAAAGGAGCCGCTTTGCGTGACCGTTTAGAGCAATTTTTGAAAAAAGCACAGAAGAAAGCGGGTTACGAACAAGTAGTAACACCGCATATTGGACAAAAAGAATTGTACGTAACTTCTGGTCATTATGCTAAATACGGTGCTGATAGTTTTCAACCGATAAATACTCCAGCCGAAGGCGAAGAGTTTTTGTTGAAACCGATGAACTGTCCTCACCACTGTGAAATTTACAATGTAAGACCTTGGTCGTACAAAGATTTACCAAAACGTTATGCTGAATTCGGAACCGTTTATCGTTACGAACAAAGTGGTGAATTGCACGGTTTGACTCGTGTACGTGGGTTTACTCAGGATGACGCACATATTTTTTGTACACCAGACCAATTGGATCAAGAGTTCAAAAACGT
>CAMBHH010000120.1 GCA_945866505.1 Flavobacterium psychrophilum | reverse complement strand
AGTGCCTTTTCCTTCAAAAAAATCGATCACTTGCTGAATATTTTCTATACCATAAACATCCAAACCAGCAACAATGGCGGCTTCTTTTACATTTTGGATAGGAAGAAAAAAACCTTTAAAACCTTCTTCTTTGGCTTTTATAGCAATAGGCAGAGCGCCACGAATGGGTTGCAAACTCCCGTCCAGCGAAAGTTCTCCCATAATGACATATTTATCAATATCATCGCCTTTAATTTGCCCAGAAGCAATCAGAATTCCAATGGCGAGTGTCAAATCATATGCAGAACCTTCTTTTCGTAAATCGGCGGGCGCCATATTAATGGTGATTTTTTTGACCGGTAGCGAATAACCATTATTCTTGAGTGCGGCTGCAATTCGGTAACTACTTTCTTTGATAGCATTGTCCGGCAAACCAACTAAATGATACCCAACTCCTTTGTCTATATTGACTTCTACAGTAATTGTGGTGGCTTCAACGCCAAAAACGGCACTTCCAAAAACTTTGACTAACATACTACTTTATTTGATTTTATAAATATAAGAAAGATTTTAATAAAACACTATTTGACGTAAAACATTTACAATATTAAACGGTACAAAAAAACAAATGTTAAATTAGAGAAATTTTAACACAAAGTCTGATACATTATATATTTTAGCATCAAATTAATTAGAAATATATGAACAAAATTCTTCTTCTTCTCTTTTTGGGAATTTTTATTCCAAAAGTTAATGCCCAAGACTATTTTCCAAACAACGAAAGTGTTCAAAACAAAAACAGCAATTTTATTGTTTTTACCAATGCCAAGATTTACATCACGCCCACTCAAATTATTGAAAAAGGAAATTTGCTTATTCAAAACGGAAAAGTGGTGAACGCAGGAACCAATATTCCGATTCCAAAAAATTGTATGACAATCAACCTCGAAGGAAAATCAATTTATCCGTCGTTTATTGATATGTATACTGATTTTGGAATAGAAAAACCAGCCAGTAATTCCAATTTTGTGAGAGGTGCACTTTACGACACCAAGCGAGAAGGATATTATTGGAATGAAAACATCCGCACCGAAGTCAATGCGTACGAGAATTACAAATATGATCAAACTAAAGCCGAAGAATTGCTTAAGGCAGGATTTGGTGTTGTGGGGACGCACGTACAAGACGGAATTGCCCGTGGAACTGGTGCTTTAATCGCATTGAACAACACTGCCAAAAGTAGTAGATTATTATCGAATAAAATTACAAATCATTTCGGATTTACTAGGAGCGTGACTACAAATCAGTCTTATCCAGGATCATTAATGGGAATGATGGCTTTGCTTCGCCAAATGTATTTGGACGAGAATTGGTATAAAAATGGAAATTCAAAAACCAAAGATTTGTCCTTAGAAGCCTTAATCAATAACGAAAAATTAGTACAGATTTTCACTACCGAGGACAAACTAAATAGTTTGAGAGCTTCAAAAATCGGAAAGGAATTTGGTTTAAATTATGTTTTGAAAGGTTCTGGAAATGAATTCGAAAGAATTGAAGAAATCAAGAATACCAATGCTAAATTCATTATCCCGATAAATTTTCCTTTAGCTTACGACGTTTCCAATCCGTATCAAGCCAATCAAATGGAGTTGACAGATTTGCGTTTTTGGAATCAAGCACCTATCAACTTAAAAGTGATGTCGGACAATAATATTGTCTTCGCTTTAACCACAGACAAACTCAAGAAACTAGAGGATTTTAGAACCAATTTGTTGAAAGCGATAAAATATGGTTTTGATAAAACCAAAGCATTAGAGGCATTGACCACAATTCCTGCTTCCATCCTTGGACAAAGTTCCACGATTGGGAGTTTGGCAACTGGAAGTTATGCTAATTTTGTAATTACTTCAGGCGAAATATTCGATGAAAAGACCATTTTATTCGAAAATTGGGTTCAAGGAAATAAATTTGTGGTCAATGATTTGAACACCAAAGACATTAGAGGTACATATGATTTGACCATCGAAAATGAAAGCTATAAATGGAAAATTGAGGGGGAAATTACCGCTCCAAAATCAGAAATAATAACTGTTGAAAGCAAAAAAATAAATTCTAAAGTTTCTATAGCTAATAATTGGATTACCGCAACTATAAAATCTAAAGACACTATAAACGGTGGCCTCACAAGACTAACAAGCTTAATCGAAAAAAGCGAAAATCTAACTGGAAAAGCAGTTTTGTCGAATGGGAAGGAAGTGCAATGGTCTGCCAAAAAAACTGCACCGTTTGTTGCTGTCAAAGATACTATCAAACCCGAAAAACTGAATCCAATACTTCCTGTAGCCTATCCAAATGTTGCTTTTGGTAATGTACAAAAACCAACTCAACAAACTTTATTATTCAAAAATGCCACAGTTTGGACCAATGAAAAGGAGGGCATTCTACAAGAAACAGATGTTTTGATAAAAAATGGAAAAATTGCCAATATTGGAAAAAACATTTCAGATGCTTCTGCCACAATTATTGATGCAAAAGGAAAACATTTAACCAGCGGAATTATTGATGAACATTCGCATATAGCCATTTCAAAAGGTGTAAACGAAGGCGGTCACAATTCCAGCGCCGAAGTTACGATTCAAGACGTGGTCAACTCCGAGGACATTAATATTTATAGGGATTTAGCCGGTGGAGTTACTATTTCGCAGTTATTGCACGGCTCTGCTAATCCAATTGGTGGTCGTTCAGCAATTGTAAAATGGAAATGGGGATTATCACCCGAGGAACTTTTATACAAAAACCAACCTAAATTTATCAAATTTGCTTTAGGAGAAAATGTAAAACAATCCAATTGGGGGAATGTAAATCCTACTCGTTTTCCGCAAAGTAGAATGGGTGTTGAGCAAGTTTTTACCGATTATTTCCAACGTGCCAAAGAATATGACGAATTATGGAAAAAATACAATTCAAGCTCCAAAAAAGACAAAACTAAAACGCCAAGAGTAGATTTAGAATTGCAAACAATAGCTGAAATCCTAAATAAAGAACGATTTATTACTTGCCATTCTTATGTGCAATCCGAGATTTTAATGTTAATGAATGTTACCGAAAAATTCAATTTTAAAGTAAATACTTATACGCATATTCTAGAAGGGTATAAAGTGGCCGATAAAATGAAAGAACACGGTGTTGGAGCCTCGACTTTTTCAGATTGGTGGGCTTATAAATTTGAAGTAAATGATGCCATTCCTTATAACGGAGCTTTAATGCACAACGTAGGAATCACGGTTGCGTATAATTCAGATGATGCCGAAATGTCCAGAAGATTGAATCAAGAAGCTGCAAAAGCAGTAAAATACGGTAATGTTTCCGAAGAAGATGCTTGGAAATTTGTGACTTTAAATCCAGCCAAATTATTGCATATAGACGATAAAGTGGGAAGTATAAAAATAGGAAAAGACGCCGATGTTGTGCTGTGGAATAACAATCCACTATCTATTTATGCCAAAGCCGAGAAAACAATTATTGAAGGTGTCATATACTTTGATGTACAAAAAGACGAACAACAAAGACTGGCAATAACCAAAGAAAGAAACGAGTTAATCGGACAATTGTTACAAGAAAAAAACAAGGGAATGATGACACAAGAACCTAAGAAAAAAGAAAAAAAAGAATACCATTGTGATACTTTAGAACAATTATAAGATGAGAAAAACAATTATAATCATATTGCTATTCTGCGTATCTCCATTCGCAAAAGCACAGTACAAACCTGCTGAAAAACAATCAAAATCTATTTTGATTCTGAATGCCACAGCACATTTGGGCAACGGACAAATAATAGAAAATAGCGCCATAGGATTCAAGGACGGCAAAATTACCCTCGTGGCCGATGCAAAGTTGATAAAACTATCCAAAGACGCTTATGAAACTACGATTGATGCCACAGGAAAGCACGTTTATCCTGGATTTATTGCTCCAAATTCAACCTTGGGACTGGTAGAAATTGATGCCGTAAAATCGTCAGATGATGAAGAAGAAATAGGAAGCATCAACCCCCACGTAAGAAGCATTATTGCTTATACTGCCGAATCGAAAGTGATAGAAACCGTTCGCCCTAATGGTATTTTGATTGCCCAGATAACGCCACGCGGAGGAAGAATTTCAGGAACCTCATCCATCGTACAACTCGATGCCTGGCATTGGAGAGATGCTTTGATAAAAGAAAACGATGGCATTCATTTGAACTTTCCAGCTGCATTTAGAAAAAGTGGTAGTTGGTTTGAACCCGGAACGATTGAAGCAAACAAAGATTACATTAAACAAATTGAAGAACTTAATGTCTTTTTTGCCAACTCAAAGGCCTATTTGGCGAATACTCCAAAAGAAAGGAATTTGATTTTTGAATCTATGAAAGGGCTTTTTGATGGTACACAAGCATTATTCGTACACGCTGATAGTGAAAAACAAATCATAGATGCAGTCCAACAAGCCCAAGAAAATGGAATTAAAAAAATGATGATAGTGGGCGGATTTGAAGCCTACAAAACAGCCGATTTATTACTTAAAAACAATATTGGAGTGCTGTTGAGACGGGTACACGATATGCCTATGTCCGAAGATCAGGATATTGATTTACCCTACAAAATGGCAAAAATTTTGACTGATAAAGGAATACTTGTGGGTCTTGATAACAGCGGAGATAAGGAACGCATGCAAACAAGAAACCTTCCTTTTTTAGCAGGAACTTGTGCTGCTTATGGATTGGACAAAGAACAAGCCTTACAATTAATTACCTTAAATACGGCTAAAATTCTGGGAATTGACACTCTCTGTGGATCGTTAGAATTAGGAAAAGATGCTTCACTCTTTATTTCGGAAGGAGATGCTTTAGATATGAGAACCAATAAATTGACCAACGCTTTTATTCAAGGAAGGATGATTGATTTGGAAACTCATCAAACCCAACTTTACCATAAATACAAAGAGAAATACGGTCAGAAATAACACCTCGTATTTCATACCAAAAACGGTCTTGAAAATACTTTCACGACCGTTTTTTTCTACCCTTCAGATTTCTATATTGGATACTCCAACCCAATTTGATGACGAACCTGATCCACCATTTTGATAAGATTCAAACTATTTTGGTGTGACCAAAGTTTGCTTTCGATGTTTTTTTCTATAATACATCGATGACATTCCTCTATTTCATATGTAAATCCTTTGCCTTTGGTTGGCAATAGTATCTCTTCTTCATAATTATCTACTGTCAAAGTATATGATTGTGCTCGATGCCAAGGAGTATTTATATCAATTTTTCCTTTGGTTCCACTAATTGTGGCTTTTACATTGTATGTTGACACGAAGCTAGAATGCAAAATAGCTTGAGCATTTTCATATTGCAAAATCATTGACGTTTGGATGTCCGCACCAGTTTTATAAAAATTAGATTTCGCCAAAATTTCCGTAGGAATTCCTAATACAACATAGCACAAAAATAACGGATAAACACCAATATCTAAAAGTGAACCACCACCAAGATTCATGTCGGTTTGTCGGTTACCTACACCTTCTAAATTATCACTATAAAACGCAAAATCAGCATTGATGAATTTCACTTCGCCTATTTCACCTTTTTTAACTCTAGAAAACACTTCCCGAAAAGAAGGATTAAAACGTGTCCAGAAAGCTTCCATAAAAAATTTATTAGTAGCTTTTGAAACCTCAATCATTCGCAAAGCATCGCTGTAATTCAATGCAATAGGCTTTTCACAAAGCACATGTTTGTTGTTTTGCAGGGCATTTATCGTTAAAGTAGCATGGGAAGAATGCGGCGTGGCAATGTATAAAATATCTATTTCTGGATCATTTATAAGCGCTTCATAAGAGGAATAGGCTTTTTTGCAATTATACTGTATGGCAAATTTTTCCGATTTTTCGGCATTTCGTGAAGCTACAGCAGCCAATTCGGCATCTTCGATTAGGGATAAATCTTCGGCGAATTTATGAGCAATATTGCCTAAACCAATTATTCCCCATCTTATCTTTCCCTTTTCATTCATTTTGTTAAAGTCTTTAATAGAAATTTGCTTCCAAGGTAAAATTTACTTACTAACTTCATCTGCAAAATCATATTGTTTTCTGAAAATTAATGCTTGCATAATCATCGATAAGACAATGGTCAGCATTGCTCCAATGAAGTTGAGCCATAAATAACCTAACTTTTCATCGCCACTTGGATAAATAAAAATAGCAAAATAATAAATCACAAATATAGTCAACTGGCTAATTACAGCACTGTAAAAGATAGCTTTGGCGCGAACGAATTTAATGTAAAATCCAACCAAGAAAATCCCCAAAACAGTTCCATAAAAAATCGAACCCACGATATTGACCAATTGAATTAGGTTTTCGAATAACGTTCCAATGCTGGCAAAAAGAATGGCAATAATTCCCCAAAACAAAGTAAAAAATTTGGTAACATTTACATAATGCTTTTCAGTTTTTTCTTCTTTTACATTTCGCTTATAAATATCAATTGCTGTGGTTGAAGCCAATGCATTAAGTCCCGATGCAGTTGATGACATTGCTGCTGAAATAATTACAGCAAGTAGTAATCCAATTAATCCTTTGGGCAAATAATTCATGATAAAATGAAAGAAAACATAATCTTTATCATTGGTTTCGCTTTGTTCATCGGCCTTTTGAATGAGTTCCTTGGCATGGTCTCTTAAATCTTTTTCTTTACTAGATAAAGCGACCAATTCTTTTCGCAATATAGGATTATCAAAATCTTGATTGAGCTGGTCGATATACAATAGGTTAATCACTTTCTTATCTTCTGAAAGCGCCTCCAATTTTTTTTCTAATACGTGATATTCCTCTTTGTATTTAGACTTTTCGACTATTATTTTATTATTGGGATTAAAATTCAGCGGCACTGGATTGAATTGGAAAAACACAAAAACCATTACTCCAGTAAGCAAAATGAAAAATTGCATGGGTACTTTTAGCAAACCATTCATAATTAGCCCCATCTGGCTTTCACGAACAGACTTTCCAGATAAATACCTTCCTACCTGCGATTGATCGGTGCCAAAATAAGCCAACGCTAAGAAAAAACCGCCCGTTATTCCGCTCCAAAAGGTATATTTTTCCTCTGGATTAAAAGAGAAATCAACAATATTCATTTTGTCATTTGCCCCAGCTATATGCAAAGCACTACTAAATGTCATATCGTTGGGCAAATAATTTAAAATCAGGAAAAACGTGATTAACATTCCTGACATAATTACAAACATTTGCTGCTTTTGAGTCACGTTCACGGCTTTTGTTCCTCCCGAAAAAGTATAAATTATTACCAGAACTCCTATGGCAATATTCATTGCCGTTAAATTCCAACCTAACAAAGCTGATAAAATAATAGCTGGTGCATAAATGGTTAATCCTGTTCCTAAACCTCTTTGCACCAAAAAAAGAATAGCGGCAAGCGAACGCGTTTTTAAATCGAAGCGTTTTTCGAGGTATTCGTAGGCCGTAAAAACCTTGTATTTGTGGTATATTGGAATGAAAGTCACACAAATAACCACCATCGCAATGGGAAGTCCGAAATAGAATTGCAAAAAACCCATTCCATCGTGATACGCCTGACCCGGCGTCGAAAGAAAAGTAATTGCACTAGCTTGAGTCGCCATAACCGAAAGCCCTACAGTGTACCAAGGCGTTTCGTTGTTACCCAAAATGTACTCTTCGACATTTTTACTTCCTTTGGTTTTCCAAACGCCGTAAATCACTATAAAAAGTAAGGTTACAACCAATACAATCCAATCAAATAGTTGCATATTCTAAGAATATAATTTCATTAATAAACAAAAAATCAAAATATACACCGCATTTGCAATTAGAACCCAAGTGTAGCTTTTTTTCCAAGTTTTAACTTTTTTTGTTTCCATAGTTTGAGTTGTCAGGGTTTAACTTTTTCAGCGGGAATAGTCACTGGATTTTGCAATGAAATCATATTGGCTAATAATTTGTAAGCTCCCGAAACCCCTTCGGGCAATTCTCTAAAAAAACTTAATCCAGTGTAAATGTAATATCCTTTTCCGAAAGGAGCTATTAGTAAAGCGCCGTCTTTAGGCGTTTCCCCTTTATCATTAGACGATAAAATCGATGTAAAAGCTTTGTCAAAATCATTTGGATAATACAATCCTTGTTCTTGTTTCCAACCTTGAAAATCTTTGACCGTAATTTTATTTGGCGAATTCAAAACGGGATGATTGGGAGCCAAAAAACGAACGTCAGCATTTTCCTCTGTAACTCTATCTCGTGAAATTTTCAAAGGAAACGGCGCTAAATTTTCGGTAACCAAATCATTCGGTGTATTGTATTGCAATAGCATCGTTTTCCCAGCTTTGACAAAATCAAAAAGAATATTCTGTTTGTTTGCCAATGCTTGAACAGTATTATAAGCCCGAATTCCCGTCATTACTACATCAAAATTAGCCATTTTTTCGGGAGAAATTTCTTCAGGATTAAGCATCGTCACCTTGTAGCCCATTTGCATTAAACTATTAGGGACTTCATCGCCAGCACCCATAATATAAGCGATTCTTTGGTTATTCGTTTTCAAATCCATGCGGATGAACTTGGATTCAGAAGATTTCAATACTTGTTGCTTGGTAATATGATCAAAATCAATGTTTATTTGCTCCTTGTCGTAACGCTTTCCATCAATAATCGCAACACTTTTGGCTAGAGTTTCCTCTATGGAATTTGGAGGAGTAACTTCAAAATAAACGGTTTGTTCCGTTCCTTTTTTATCGAGATTAAAAGGAATAGATTTTGGTTGAACAATCCAACTTTTGGGTAATTCAAGCTGCAAATTGCCTTGTACTCCATCTTTTCCAGCCTTAATTTTCAAGGCTATGTATTTCATTTTGTTGTCTTTGAAAAGTGAAACTTTATCAAGAATGCTTGTTGTGACTTCTGGAACAATATCCAAATAATTATACATTTCGCCCTTTACATCGTCATTGTATTTGTAAACTACAATCCTTTCGAAAGGAATTTCTATTCCATTTATTTTAATATTAAAAATCACCTTCACTTCCCGAATGACATCAGGAATTCCTATGTTTTTCTGATTTGAAACCGTATACATTCCAACCGTTCCTTTGTCTTTTAGCCAGTACGGCTCAGTGTATTCAACAGTTGAAGGTAGTTGAATATCAAGCGCACTATTCTGCAAAACATTGTTTTTAAGTACTACATTTTGAATGGTATTTTTATGATCGGGCAACGTGGTTACACTTAGTATTTGCATTTCAATTGGACTTCTATTAATTGCTTCCAATTTCAATTTCACAAGACTTCCAGGAGTTGCTTCCTGATTTTGAGCAACAGCTTCAAGGTACAATCCTGCGCAAGCAGCAATAATACTTTTTAATTCTTCCAATTTAATAAGTTTCCAATGATTTTCTTCCAAAGCTTGCATCATCGCATAGGCTTTCGCCAAATTTGGAATACTAGATGAAGGATTTTTGAAATCAAATTCAGCAACAATTTTTGATATCAATTCGCCAACAGGTTTTCCTCCCTTTACCCTATTCCAAGAAGTATCAATTCCATCAAATAGGTTTGCTTTGTCTTGCGGAAACACTCCATTAATCAACTCCAAATATTCAGTTTCCTCTCCTCGATTTCCAGTACTTCCAAAACCTTGCGATTCGTGACTACTGCGACTTAAAGCAGCTATTTCCTGATTCGATTTCCCTGTTGCCGCATAGTAAACACCCGTTTGCATAGCTATAAATTTAGATTTATCGGCTGCATCGAACTTTTCTTGGCTTCCGTAAAACCACCAAGAAGGGTTAAAAAATTGGCGTTTGGTTTGCCACGGTTTTACTAAGTTTAATTGCTCAGGAAAAACTTTTGGATCACTAGCTTTGCTAAAACTTTCGAAACTTAAAATAGCCGAAGCCGAATGATGACCGTGCGTATTTCCGGAGGTTCGATGGTCAAAACGATTGATAATGACATCGGGTTGAAATTTTCGAATGGCAAAAATAATATCAGCAAGCACTTTCTCTTTGTCCCAAATTTCTAATGTTTCCGCAGGATTTTTGGAAAAACCAAAATCATTGGCACGTGTAAATAATTGCTCGCCACCATCAATTTTTCGTGCTTCAATTAATTCTTGAGTTCTAATAACACCCAATAATTCTCGGAGTTGCGGACCAATTAAATTTTGACCACCATCCCCACGAGTCAAGGATAAATAAGCAGTTCTTGCTTTGGTTTCATTCGAGAAATAGGATATTAATCGAGTATTTTCATCATCTGGATGCGCTGCAATATAAAGTAATGAACCTAGAAAGTTCAGTTTCTGAATTTGATTATAAATGGCTACGGAGTTCGGTTTTTGAGGTTGTTGCCCATAAGCTGTTTGAAGGAAAAGAAG
>CAMBHH010000119.1 GCA_945866505.1 Flavobacterium psychrophilum | reverse complement strand
CATAATTTCGAGTCACCTCAACGTGAACGTCGGTTGGAATTAAAGTTTTCTTTAAATGATCAACTTTATGAATAATTTTCTCCGAAATTTTCATTGCATCCGCCCCTTTAACTTTCCCGATGGAAATCGTAACGGCTGGATATTCAGATTTGGCTGTTTTGAATTTCTCATTGGCTTTACCATACCCAAAAGACACATAACTTCTAGCAGTTGATGGGCCGTCTTGTACTGTCGCCACTTGTTTTAAATAAACTGGCATATTTTTGTTTACGCCAACTACCAAATTTTCTACATCTTCAGCATTTGATAAAAATTGTCCTGTAGTAACCAAATATTCTTGGTCATTTTGCACAAAACTTCCCGATTGCGAACTGCCGTTATTGGCTTGAATCATTTGCATAATCCCCAAAGCATCAACGCCGTTTTCGGCCATTTTATCTTTGTCCAAAATCACTTTCAGTTCGCGGTTGCTGCCACCAATTTCTTTGGTAATCGCAACATCTTTCACTTTCTCGATTTCAGAAGTTACTTCCTCCGCAATCTGGCGCAATTGGAAATCATCTTGAGTTTCACTCCAAAGGGTTAATCCCAACATTGGCACATCGTCAATCGAACGGGTTTTGACCATTGGTTTGTAAATGCCTTTCGGAAACATATCTTCGTGTTTCGCCAATTCGTCATACAATTTCACATAGGAACGCTCCACGTCTTGCCCTACATAAAATTGGACAATCAGCATCGCCTGACCGTTCATCGCCATCGTGTGTACGTGCTCCACGCCTTTGATATTCGAAATTATTTTCTCCAATGGTTTTGCTACACGGCTTTCCACTTCTGTCGGACTCGCTCCTGGATAACCCACCATTACGTCGGCCATCGGAACATTGATCTGTGGTTCTTCTTCCCTCGGAATAAGAAACGAACTGTATACACCAATTATCATCAAAGCCACCATCAACAAAATGGTCAATTTCGAATTGATGAAAAAATGGGCTATTTTACCTGAAATACCTTCTTGCATAATATAAAATTTGAAAATGTATTAATGTACCATTTACCAATTATTAGAATACTAAAATTGATGAAATGGTAAATTAATTAATTGATTAATTGTATTTTAGCTCCGTTATACAACTTCCCTTCAGCCGAAACAATGTATTGCTCGTTAGCTGAAAGTCCCGATAAAACTTCCAATTGATTGCCAAAGGTTTTTCCTGTTCGCAACCATCTCAAAATGGCCACATTCCCGGTTCCTATCGTATAAATCCCTATTAATTGACCTTGTTTTACCAAAGCCGTTTCTGGCACTAAAACCATTTCAGTTTTGGTAGTCTGAATTACATTTGAAACTGGAAATTGTACATTGACAAACATTCCAGACAATACAGACGAAACGGTTTTGTCTAAATTGATTTTTACCAAATATTGCCCACCCGTATTTGTTGCAGATACACTCACTTCGCTTACTTTTCCTGTTAGATTGGCGTTGGATGATTTTACCAACACTTTTACAGCCATTCCTTTTTTGATGGCGGCAATATTATTTTCCGAAACCATTGCGGTTACTTGCAATCTCGTGGCGCCTTCCACACTAACCAAAGGCATTCCAGGATTGGCCATATCGCCTTCTTTTACGAAAGTATTGGTTACTGTTCCTGAAAATGGAGCCGTGATATTCGAATAGGAAAACTGAGAAATCACTTCATTTCGCATTTGTTTGGCACCTTCCAGTCCAGCTTTTGCCATTTCGTAACGCGCTGTCATATCGTCCAATTCCTTTTGGGAAGCTGATTGTTGTTTGAATAAAATCACGAAACGATCGTAGTCTTTTTTGGCATTGTTGTAACCAGCAGTGGCTTGTAAAATACTCGCATCGACTTGTGCTTTCTTGGCTTGCAAATCGCTGTTGTTAATGCTGACCAACAATTGCCCCGCTCCTACTTTTTGTCCCACTTTTACGTGGATTGTGGTCACATAACCCATCATTCGGGTGCTTAGATTCGCTGAATTTTCGGCTTCAATTTTTCCGCTGGCAGTTATGAATCCGCCATTGGTGTTTTCAGAAACTCCGCTTACTTTCACAGCAATGGCTGCTTCCTTTGTGACTGTTTCTTTTTTGTCTCCTCCACAAGAAGTCAATACAATTGCGGAAATGGAAAGGATGGCTATTATTTTTTTTCTCATTTTTATATTTTTTATAAATTGGATTTCGTGAATCTTCGATTTCATATTATTTTATCTTTTTTCTATGTTCTTTACTCTATTTTCTATTCTCTTATTTACTTAAAAACTGTAAATATTCCTGTGTAAAATCATACTCGAAAACTGCTTGTAGCAATTGCAATTCCTTCTGGAACATTTGAGTTTCCGCTTGCAATAAATCGGTGGTTTTTTCTAGTCCTTGAGTGAAACGGTTGCTTCGGATTCTATACGCTTCTTGCGATTGTTCCAAGGCTAATTTTTCTAGATTTACTTTGTTTTCTGCATCCTTCAACTGGCGATTCGTTTTGTTGAGTTCCAATTGGCTTTGCGATTTGTACTGTTGGTTTTCGACTTTCGCTTTTTGATATTCGGCTTTGGCTTTTTCCATTTTTCCAATGGATTTATAACCGTCAAAAACTTTCCAGGACAATTGCGCACCTACCAAATACCCTTGGGCATTGGTTCCAAAAAGTGTATCGTCGTACATTTCGTAACTTCCAAAAGCATTCAATGTAGGCAGGAAATTCATTTTGCTCGATTGATACATTTTGGAATATGCTTCGGATGATTTATCCATTGCCAAAATGTCTTTTCTATTGGCTGAAAGCGTTATATTGCTACTTGAAATAGTTATCGTATTGTCTAACTCTTCCGAGGGTTTATAGACTTTATTCGTATTGTCTTCATTCAAAAGGAAAGCCAAATAATCGGAAGCGTTTTGCACATTGCTTTTGGCGTATTGCAACTGGTTTTTGATTTCGTTCACACGAACTTGCACCGACAAAATATCCGTTTTTTGGAGGATTCCTTGTTTGAAATAATTCTCTATTAGTTTCAAATTGGCACCAGCCGTGGCATTGGCTTTTTCCAAAACTATTACCGCTTTATATGCCAATTGCAATTGCATAAAGGATTTGTTGACTTCCAAAGCCAAGTATTCACCTGTGCGTTCGATTTGCAATTGAAAGGCTTCCATTTTGGATTTGGCGGCTTGACGTCCATACAAACCATCCACGTTGATAAGCGGTTGCAAAACCTCAATTTTGGTGGCGTAGTTTTGGATTACCGCTGGGTCATTCAACAAGGCGGGATTAAAATCCGAAGCTGTTAAAACCTCTTGATTCAATTTCGAACCAAAAGCCATCAAGGGATTTGTTGTTGAAATCCCGGTGTGCGATGCTGTAATGCTAGGCAAAAACAAAGCATTGGATTGTCGGTAATCCGCTTGCGCCGATTTGAAGGCATGATTCGCAATCTGGAGTTGTAGATTTTTGTCCTTGGCTATTTGTCCAATATCTTTTTTGGAAATAGTCAAGGTATCTTGTCCAAAACTTAAAGTTGAAATGGAAAGCGTTCCAATGAATACTATTAAATTGATTTTCCTCATAATGATTGTTCTTGATTATGGGGCAAAGATATAATTGCAAGATTTTTTGTTCAGTAACAAGTGTTACATTGATTGAAAGATTGATTTAAAAAAGTACATAAAACATATTAGGTATAATTCAATTTTATTTTTTAAACGCTTAAACATTGTTATTTTTGATTTTAATTAGTAGTTTCACTAAATTTTACAAAACATTAGGTTATGTGAGAACCAAGATCCGAGTTCCGATAGTTATCGGGACAAACAGGTGAAGCAATTGATCTATTTTAATCTTTTTTCTACGATTCTATGCGTTTCAATTATTTATTTATTAAAATTTAATAGTTGCATCCAAAGGATTATTTAAAGGTCATTAGTCCTTATACAACTAATTTAAATCGCCACATTTAAAGAAATAAATCATTTGATTCCATAAAATATGAACAGTGCTGCCCCAAAGTATGAAGAGTTGCTTGAAAGAATCAAAAAGCAAGAGTTAGAAATAAATCGACTGGTAATTCAAGAAGAATCATTGGCTAAATTTAAATTTTTCATTGAAGAGTCTAGTAATTTGGTATGTGTTGTGGGAACTGATGCTTTTTTTAAAGAAATAAATCCCGCTTTTGTTGATATTTTAGGATATTCAAAGGAAGAGTTACTTAGCAAATCGTTAATTCCGCTTTTACATCCTGATGATCTTGAAAAATCGTTGACAGAAATTGAAAAACTGTCGACCGGGATACCTTCGATAAATTACGAGAATAGATTCCTGAAAAAAAACGGGGGATTTGCTACTATCCAATGGACGGCAAATAGTATTTCTCCTGAAACTATTTACGCAATTGGAAAAGACATTTCAGAGATTAGAGTAATCCAAGAAAAATTAATTAAGAGTGAAAAACTCTTAAATTATGCGTTAAAGAACGCAAAAATGGGCACTTGGGAATTTAATTTTAATACTCGAGAAATACTTTGGTCGAACGAGTTGTATGCTATTTTTGAAATTGAAAAAAAGAAAAATCAAGATTTGTTTCAAGAGTATTTAAATAATTTCACTGAAGAAGACAAAGCATTGTTTAAAGAAAAAATAAAACAACTTCATATTGATAAAAAACCTTTTGAAATAGAACAAAGCGCCACTTTTTATAATAAAAAAGTGAAATGGCTCAATCAAACTATCTTTCCATTATTGGATGATGATGGAAATGTTATTGGAATAAGGGGTAATACTCAGGATTTTACTTTAAAAAAATTAATTGAAATTGATAGCAAAGCCAAAGAAAAAGCAGAGCTTGATGATAGACTGAAATTAATTGAACAAGAAAGCAATGCTAAGTTTAAGAATTATATTGAAAATGCTCCGGATGGCGTTTTTGTTTTGGATGAAAAAGGAAATTATTTGGATGTAAATCCTTCAGCAACACTCTTGACAGGTTATTCTAAAGAGGAACTCTTGACCATGAAGTTTGGGGATTTGTCTTCAGCCGAATCTGTGGCAGAATACTTTAAGGAATTTCGAAATCTTTTAGATAATGGTATAGCCAAAAAAGAAATTAAGGCCATTCATAAAAATGGAGCAACTAGATGGTGGTCTGTAGAAGCCGTAAAATTGTCCGAAAACAGGTTTCTGGGTTTTGCAAAAGACATTACCGAAAGTAAAATGGCAATAGACAAAATTGCCCAAAATGAAAAGCGATTTCGTGCCTTGTTAGAAAATAATGATGGAATTATTTCTTTGATAGACAAGGATTTAAATACCATTTTCCGCAGTGCTTCAACTACGCGTATAACTGGATGGGATTATGAAGAATATGAAAAAATTTCTGCCAAAGAATACATTCATCCTGATGATATTGAAGAGTTTCAAAATATAATGCAAAAAATATTGGTTAATCCTGGGATTCCTTTGTCTGTTTTAGTGCGAATAAAACATAAAGACGGACATTATATTTTGATGAAGGGTTTTCTTAATAATATGCTTGATGATCCGGAAATTGGAGGTATTATAACTAATCTAAAAGATGTTACTGAAAGAAAAAAAGCAGAAGAAAAAATTAAAATTAGTAACGAACGATTCGAAAGAATTGCGTTAGCTACGAACGATGCTATATCTGAAGTTGATCTAATAACTGGTAAAAGTTGGAATAACAAAGCCTTTATTGATCTTTTTAATTTTGGTTCAAGCGATGAATTTTCACAAGAAGATAATAGGGTAATTTGGCGATCTAAACTTCATCCTGATGATAGAGAAAGAGTCATCACTAAACTGGAAGAAACCTTGAATGGAATATCAAATATTTGGTCAGATGAATTTCGCTTTCAAAAATCGAATGGTAATTATGGTCATTTTTATTACCGTGCTATTATTATTAGGGACGATTTCAATAAAGCAATTCGATTTATAGGCTCAATGACAGAAATCACCGAATTGATTAATATAAAAAAACAACTTAGCAATAGCGAAAATAAGTACCGCAGTTTAGTAGAACAAGCCTCAGACGCTATTTTCATTAATGACGTTTCTGGTAATTTTCTTGAAGTAAATGACAAAGCTTGTTCATTGCTAGGGTACACCAAAGAGGAACTTTGTACAAAAAATTTAACTGATGTATATACCGCTGAGGAACTGATTTTAATACCTATTATGATACAAGAATTAATCGATGGTAAGCGAACTCACCTAGAGCGAAAGATTCTGCATCGAGACCAATCGTTGATTCCTGTAGAAATTACCGCCAAAATGATGGACGACAAGCGAATTGTAGCCATAGTAAGAGATATTAGCAAACGTATTAAATCAGAAGAGGAGTTTAAAAAAATTCACAAAAAACTACAGGCTGTATTAGAAGCGATTCCAGATTTAATGTTTGAAGTTGGAATAGATGGTCGTATTTATAATTTTCATACTAAGCGCGAGGATTTATTGGCAATGCCTTCACACTTGTTCTTAGATAAAACCTTTGCCGAAATATTGCCCCCTGATGTTGCCGATGTGTGTCTCTTAGCAGTACATGAAGCCTCTGAAAAAGGTTTCTCGAATGGTAAGCAATATTCATTGCAATTACCAGACGGTTTGCATTGGTTTGAACTCTCAATAGCTCCAATGGCAGAAAACGAAGATCATGATATTCATTATATCTGTCTTGCAAGAGATATCACTAATGCCAAACTCTCAGATTATGCTTTGCAGAAAAGTGAAGAAAGATCGCGTGGGCTATTGAATAATTTGGATGCTGGGATTCTTGTTCTCGCTCCCGACGCTAGCATCATTTTTTGCAATGATGAAGCTTCGGAATTACTCGAATTTGATATTGATAAAACAAATGGGAAAATAAAAATCAACTTAGATCAGGATTTATTGAATGATGATGGTTCAAAAATGAGTTTGAGTAACCATCCTTTTAAACTCATTAAAAAAAGTAAACAACCATTAAAAAATTACGTATTAGGTATAAAAAGAAAAATAAATGACGCTACTATTTGGCTTTTGTTTAGCGGTTTTCCAATTCAGGATGAAAAGGGTGAAATATTAGAAACCGTGCTATGTTTCATTGACATTACCGAGCGCAAGTTGATGGAAACGGAACTCATAAAAGCGAAAGAACTAGCCGAATCAGCCAGTAAAGCCAAAACCGATTTCTTGGCTAATATGAGTCATGAAATAAGAACGCCATTGAACGGAATTATTGGGTTTACCCATTTATTGATGGAATCAAATCTAAAAAAGAATCAGGCAGAATACATGGCTACCATTAATGAATCAGCTAATTTATTAATGCATATTGTCAATGACATCCTAGACTTTTCCAAAGTAGAATCCGGAAAATTAGAATTAAATTTAGAGGAAATAAATTTGTTTAAATTATCCAATCATATTGTTGATTTATTCAAATATCAGTCTGATAAAAAAAACATAAAATTATCATTAAATATTGATCAAAAAGTACCTCAATATGTATTCGGAGATTATGTGAGATTAAAACAAGTACTAGTCAATCTATTGAGCAATGCCGTTAAGTTCACAGATTTTGGAGAAATCCGATTAGACATTAATGATATTGGTCTGTCAAATAAAAAATGGTCAACCATTATGTTCTCTGTAAAAGATACAGGTGTAGGAATCAAAGAAACCAACAATGAAAGAATATTTAAATCTTTTATGCAGGAAGATAATTCTACAAATCGGAAATTTGGTGGAACAGGTTTAGGCTTGGCCATTTCAAATAATCTTTTAGCCCTAATGAACAGCGAGTTGAAATTAATAAGCCATTATGGCGAAGGAAGCAATTTTTTCTTCATTATTAAATTTAAAAAATCAAATCATAAAAAGAATATTAAAACCAGCCAAACGGATGCCTCAAAACAGAAAAATAGTATTCCAGAAATAGTATTTAGTGATAAAAAGATTTTAATTGTGGAGGACAATAAAATTAATATGCTTTTGGTAAAAAAACTAGTGAAAGTCATAATTCCTAACGCTACTATTTATGATGCCAAAGATGGAAATGAAGCCATAGAAAAATATATAAAGGAAAAACCAAATCTTATCCTGATGGATATTCAAATGCCAAATAAAAATGGCTACGAGGCTTCTGAGGAAATTAGAAAATTAAAAGATTCCGAAACAATTCCAATTATAGCATTGACAGCAGGAATAATGATGGGAGACAAAGAAAAATGCTTTGAATCTGGAATGAACGATTATTTACCTAAACCAATTATTAGAGAAGACTTAGAGCAAATTCTGACTAAATGGCTGAATAAATAATTTTAAATTATTTGTTAGCTTTTAAGTCTGCAAATCTCCGCTTGTACCGATTTGCGCGCTTGATTCAAAATGTGGAGTTGCAGCTTTTTACCTAATCTCTTTTTTGGAAATCATCAAAGTATCTTACTAAAAAGTAAAGTTGAAACGGAAAGTGTTATAATAATGATTATTAAAATGCTGTTTCTCAAACTAATTGTTCTTGATGATAGTGTAAAGATAGATTGGATTTAAATCTTGGTCATTAACATTTTTGACATTGGATGATAAAAATGAAATCCTGTAATTTTTCTTTAAATTTAGTATTGTAGGATATATTGTGGGTGGAATAAAATGCTATATTTGTTAAACATTCAATATTTTACAGAGAGAATATTCAAGCTATTAAATCAAATAAAATCGCTAAATAAAAAACATTATGAAATTAAATTATCTGACTTTTGGATTAATTATAATATTAGGAATCTCATCCTGCAGCAAAGACGATGCACCAACGGAACCCATTACAAAAGCAAACATAACTGGTTCTGTAAATTTATATGACGAAGGAACTACAAAAGTCGACAATTCAAATATGACCATAACAATAGAAGGTTCATCACCTATTATTGCTGCAACAACGGATACTAATGGTAATTTCACCTTGTCAAATGTGCCATTTGGGACCTATAACATTCGCTATGAAAAAACAGGATTTGGAACGTTTAAAAAGTTTGGTATCGAACATAAAAACAATGCAACAGCAATTTTAAATACTCCATCAATTGGAAAAAATGCTACAACTCAAATAACAAAAGTAGAAGCAAAGATAAGTGGAATTAACGTTGTACTATCTGTAACAACTAATCCTGCTGGAAGTAATGGAAACTCCCGTTATGTTCGGTATTTCCTTTCTTCAAATGCAAATGTTAGTAATGAAAATTACTCCTATTTTTCATCTGGACTAGTTTCCCAGATAAATCCAAAAGAGATCACGCTATTAAACAGGGATTTGATAAACCTAGGATTTTCATCAGGACAGACCATTTATGTCAGAATTTATGGCGATTCATTTTGGAGCAACGAATACGAAGATCCTACCTTAAATAGAAAGATATTCCCCAATTTGAATGCGAATACTACTAATGCAGTGTCTTTTATTATACCATAATAAAAACTTTCTCGTATTAAAATGGCAAATTTGGACTTCTTTAGTTCACAAGGTCGCAACTTGGAAAAACGTCATTTCAAAATCATTTCGCTTTTCTATTAGCTCGTAAATTAAGTAAAATCACTAATTAAAGAATTGAATGGTAACAATCATATAGTCTTTGTAATCCTTCTTTAATTATTCTTTTTTTTGAAATTCAATAAACAACTCAGAATTGGCTCTGGGTTTAATCGAATTCTGGCAAGTCTCCATAATATTAAAGTCAAAATAATTTTCAAAAAGCTGAACATATTCTGAATGACTTCCACCAAAAGGAGGTCCAGATTCAAATGTTTTATCGAACAACAATCCGACTAATTTTCCATTTTTGGACAATAATTGATGTATTTTCAGCACATATTGTTCACGCATTCTTGGTGGCAATGCACAAAAAAAAGTCTGCTCAAGAATCAAGTCATATTGTCCTTGATGCTCAAAGAAATCGCATAAGATAATTGTAATGTTGGTATTGTTTTGAAACTTTTTTTGAAGATTTTCTATTAAAGTTGGAGCAATATCGATTACTATAATTGCAGTAAATCCCTGACTTAAAAGATATTATGCTTCGTGAGAATTACCACAGCCGGGAATTAAAATGCTGATATTCTTATCTTCTAAAGTGTCAATATATTCTTTTATTGGAGGTGAAACTTTGCCTAAATCCCAACCCGTTGCATTGGCCTTATATTGAAAATCCCAATATTCTTGATCTAAGCGTTTTTCATTGCTCATAGTATTCCATTTTATAATCGCCAATGTGTTTTTCGTTATCGGAAATCATTTTTTTGTGTTTGAAATAATTGAAAATGCCAATACAAAAAATCACAAAAGAACTTATGAAAAGGAACCATTCAATAATATAACTGTTCTCTATTTTTAGCAAACTTTCCAAACTTAAACCTGCCACAAAAAAATACATTGAGGTTCGCAAAAATGCCAATAAAGTAGATTGATTGGCTAAAATTGTCCTTTGCAAAGCCAATCGTTCTCTTAGAATTAAGTCTTTATTTATTTGTTTTTCAATCATTTATAATTT
>CAMBHH010000118.1 GCA_945866505.1 Flavobacterium psychrophilum | reverse complement strand
TTTTTTTCATAAAATAATATAAAGAGAAAAACAAAAACGTAAATCCTTGTTTTTCTCTTTATTTTTGTATAATGAATTCATTATTTCAATCAGAACCAATAATCCTGCATTTACCAGATGCAGAAATTATTTATTATCCTCATTTTTTTGACAAAAAAGAGGCTGATGCTATTTTTGACGAATTAACAACCGAAATCCCTTGGCAACAGGATGATATAAAAGTTTTTGGAAAAGTACATCCACAACCCCGATTGACGGCTTTGTTTGGAAACGAAGGGAAACCTTATTCTTATTCTAATATCAAAATGCAACCCCATCCTTGGAATTTACTTTTGCAAAAAATAAAATCGCAAATCGAAAGTATTACGAAAGAGGATTTTACCACAGTTCTCCTCAATTACTATCGAGACGGAAAAGACAGCAACGGATGGCACGCAGATAACGAAAAAGAATTAGGAATAGATCCTGTAATAGCGTCCGTAAGTTTTGGAGCTGAGCGCGCTTTTCATTTGAAACATAATACGGATAAATCGCTCAAAAGAAGTATCATTCTCGAACACGGAAGTTTACTTTTAATGAAAGGAACAACGCAACATTTCTGGAAACACCAAATTCCGAAAACGGCAAAACCTATAGATTCGAGAATAAATCTAACATTTCGTTTGATCAAATAATATAATTCTACAAAAATCATTAGATTTGGAATCTAATATTTTGATTATGAATGAAATTGTTCATTATTTTACCTCGATTCCTTCTTCACACCGAAGCCTAATTTTGGTAGGTGGAATTACATTTTTTTGGTTAATCGAAAATGCATTTCCACTCTTTACATTTAGCTATAAAAAGTGGCATCATGCTGGAATTAACTTCTTCTTGACTTTTACAACAATAATTATCAATTTTTCCTTGGCCTTTATTTTGTTATTAACTTCTGAATGGACCGTGGCCAATAATTTTGGAGTGTTGCAATGGCTGCCGCCAATGTCGTTATGGTTATATTCTTTGATTGGATTGTTACTATTGGATTTGATAGGCGCTTATTTGGTGCATTTGATAGAGCATAAAGTCAAATTTCTGTGGCGTTTTCACCTGATTCATCACTCAGATACTTGGATAGATACTACATCGGCGAACAGGCATCATCCTGGAGAAAGTCTCATCCGATTTATTTTTACAACTTTGGGCATAATAATCGCAGGATGTCCTATGTGGATGGTTTTTATGTATCAAACTTTATCTGTTGTTTCCACACAATTTACGCACGCTAATATTTCGATGCCTAAAAAATTAGATTATTTTTTGAGCTATTTAATAGTGTCGCCAAATATGCATAAAGTACATCATCATTTCACTTTGCCTTATACAGATAGCAATTATGGTAATATTTTTTCGATTTGGGATAGACTATTTGGTACATTTATGTATCTACCAAAAGAAGAAATTATCTATGGAATTGACACCTATATGAAGCCCGAAGAAAACAATTTGCTAAAAAATCTATTAAAAATACCATTTCAAAAACCTCGTTCTCCTGAAAACGACCAAAATCAATAAAAAAAATTGCTTTTTGATTAAAAGTAATTATTTTTTTTATTAATATTGGTTAATAATTTGAAATCAAAACTATTAACATTAACCTTTACCACTGAATTAATTTTCACCTAATGAAGAAGAGTAGCCGCATAGAATTAAATTGGGAACAAACAGAAAAACTTGTTGCATTCGCCCTTGAGGAACGAAATCCTTTTGAAATCATCAAAAAAGAATTTGGCTTAGCAGAAAAAGAGGTTCTAGAAATCATGAAAAAAAAGATGCCTGCCGAGAAATTCGAAATGTGGAAAAAGAAAGCGCTTGCCAGTAAACCAAAACCAAAACCTGCCAAAATAGATGATTTTGACGAAGATTTGGATGGTAAATATTACATAAAAAATAAACTCGACTAAAACTTGAAACTCCTACTCCAAGGGAGTTTTTTTTATACAATATAGTATTCGCAATAAATCTACAACAACTGTAACAATTCTATACTTATTCTGTCTAATACCCAAATTTAAAATCCCAATAAATGAAAAAGATAATTTTCGCATTCGCATTTGCTACCGTTTTAGTTAGCTGTAAAACGGCCAGTTCATCAACTGCCTCTTCTATTAAAGAAGAAATTCAGGTCAACATCAATCTTAACGACATCAGCGACGACAAGGTTTTAGTAACAGTACTTCCTCCAAAAATCAAAACCGATGTCATTACATATAGCATTCCCAAAACTGTACCGGGAACCTATTCAGAAGATAATTACGGACGGTATATTGATGATTTAAAGGCTTTTGACAAAAAAGGAAACGCATTGACCGTTAAAAAAACTGACGAAAATTCGTGGTCTATTGCTAATGCTAAAACTTTGACTAAAATCACTTATTTAGTCAACGACACGTTTGATACCGAAAAAGGTGAAGGTTTTGGTGGTGGGGATGTTTTTTCGCCAGCGGGTTCCAATATCGATGCTGGAAAAAACATAATGCTAAACACACATTGCTTTGTGGGTTATTTTCCAAATTTTATGGCAACCCCATACAAGGTAAACATTTCTCATCCAGCAGTACTTTGGGGTGCAACCTCAATGACGGATCAAGATCCGGCGACCACGAATGATGTTTTTGTAACCAACCGATATGCAGAATTAGTGGAATATCCAATTATGTATTCAAAACCAAATTACACTTCTTTCAGCGTTGACAATATGGAAATTCAAATTGCGGTTTATTCTCCGAATGGAAAAATAACAGCAGAAGCCATTACTCCGGAAATGAAAAAAGTAATGACCGCTCAAAAACATTTTTTGGGTGCTATAAATACTACCAAAAAATACACTATTTTGCTCTATTTGTCTACAATGAAAAACGATGCTCAAGGATTTGGAGCTTTAGAACATCCAACAGCCACAACCGTTGTTTTTCCTGAAATGATGCCAAGTGATGCACTAGCGCAACAGTTGAAAGATGTGGTTTCTCACGAGTTTTTTCATATTGTGACGCCTTTGACAATTCATTCGCAAGAAATTCAAAATTTTGATTATAATGCACCAAAAATGTCCGAACATTTATGGATGTATGAAGGCGTAACCGAATATTTTGCCAATCTTTTTCAAATCAATCAAGGACTAATTGACGAAGAGGAATTTTATACTCGAATTGCAGGGAAAATGGAAAACGCCAGCAAAATGAATGACACGATGCCATTTACAACAATGAGCAAAAATGTACTTGTTGAACCGTATAAAACACAATATTTGAATGTGTATGAAAAAGGTGCGCTAATTGGAATGTGTGTGGATATTATTATTAGAGAAAACAGCAATGGTAAAAGAGGAATTCTAGACTTAATGCAAAAATTATCTAATGAATACGGCGTTTCTAAAGCATTTAACGACGAGGAACTTTTTGCGAAAATAACCGAATTGACCTATCCAGCAGTTGGAGAATTCTTGAAAACTTATGTTTCAGGAGAAACACCAATACCTTATGATACGTTTTTGGCGAAAGTTGGTGTAACAAAAACGACAAAAAAAGCAGCAGCGAATGTTTTCTTGAAAGGTCAAGTTCCTTACATCACTGTAAATCAAGCAACCAAAGAAATTATGATTATTCCAAATATTGAATTGAACGATTTTTATACCAATCTTGGACTCAAAGGATCTGATATTTTGGTGTCAATCAACGATAAAAATTATAATTTAGATAATATTTATGATATGATTTCAGATAGCGAGAAGTGGAAAGAAAACGACTCAATTGCTGTTAAGATTAAGCGTGACGGCAAAGAACAAATTTTAAAAGGAAAAGTAAAACTTCCTTATGAAGAAAAAGATAGTTTCATTGCTACCGATGCAACAAAAGCAGTATTAAAAGAGGCTTGGTTAAAAGGTTAAACGTACTATAATTTGTAAAAAAACCAATCTTAAACGATTGGTTTTTTTTATGAAATTACATGAATTTAATAACTACAATTACGAACAATTTGCTTTATTTTGCAAAAAAAATCTACCAATGACAAAATCTATCGTCAGCTTCTTTGCCGTTTTACTTTTAGTGTCGTGTAATAAAGAAGTATCAAAGACTAATCTGCATCTTACAGGAAATATCAAAGGATTAAAAAAAGGAACGCTATACATTCAGCGAGTAGTCGATACAAGCCTTGTCGCTTTGGACACTATAAAAATTGATGGGGATTCAAAATTTGAAACCAATTTAGATTTAAAATCACCTGAGATGCTTTATTTATTTTTAGACCGAGGAGTAACAAACTCAATGGATAATAATATTTTGTTTTTTGCCGAACCAGGAACCATAAATATTGAAACCAGTCTCGATTCCTATATTGCAAGTGCAAAAATTAGCGGTTCTAAAAATCATGAAAAATATGATGAATACCAAAAGATAAATGCGCGTTTTAGAGATGAAAACTTGGATATGATTCAACAAAAATTCACTGCCCTAAAAAACAGCAATATCAAAGCAGCAGATAGTTTAGCAGCGAGACAAGACAACAATACGAGACGCAAATACCTTTTTGCCACAAATTTCGCTCTCAACAATAGAGATTTTGAAGTGTCTCCATATATTGCATTATCCCAAATTTACGATATCAATATCAAATATCTAGACACCATCCAAAAATCAATGTCTCCAAAAGTAGCGCAGTCACTTTACGGAAAGGAGTTAACTAAATATGTTGCAAAAATTAAAAATCAACAGTAATACATTGTAAACTAAGAAGATACAATTAAAAGCGATTCCAACTTATCCAATTTTATTTTTAAGGCTATACCAACCGCCACCATTGTACACTTGGGTATAACCATTGGATGCAAGAATACTTTTGGCCGAAGCACTTCGCATTCCTGAAGCACAACAGGTAATAATTGGTTGGTCTTTGTCTTTTAGTTTTCCCAAATTGTTTCTTAATGCGTCAACCGAAATATTAATTGAACCCTCTATATGTCCACCAGCGTATTCCGATTTAGAACGAACGTCTAAAATTATGGCGCCATTTTGTACCAATTCTGCGTAGTTGACGCTAGGTCCAATACCGAATATTTTTTTTAATATGTTAATCATTATTTTTTAGTTGTTTAAAGATTTATAATAATTTACCTCAAGCCAAGATCCTCCATTATAACATTCGAGGCCATTTTGTGACAAGTAATGATGCGCTTGACCGCTTCTTCCGCCTGAAGCACAACACAAAATTAATGGTGCTTTCAATGCTTTTAATTCTTCCATTCTTGCTGGGATTTCATTTAGCGGAATGTTGATAGAACCAGCCACATTGCCACCTATAAATTCTCCGTAAGTTCGCACATCTACGATAGTACTTTGATTTTCTTTGATTAATTTTTCCATTTCCATTTTTCAATTATTTTACACTTTATAAAGTGTTATCTGAATTATTATGGGGCGAAATTAATGCTAGCATTGTGCTTGGAGCGTAACTTTGGTTACAAAAGTCGAGAATTGTTTGAAAAATAGATTTTATTATTTTCGAACGATGGACAGAATCACTACTGGAGGTTTGAAATATTGGTTGTCGTTTGGTGCAAGGAGTTGAATTTTTTTCACCACATCCATTCCTTTGGTGACTTTTCCGAAAGCGGCAAAACCTTGTCCATCCTTGTTTCTTTTACCACCAAAATCCAAAGAAGGTTGGTCATTGATACAAATAAAAAAACTACATGTTGCTGAATCTGGAGTGTCTCTCGCCATAGAAATCGCTCCGTTTTTATGAAGCAACCCTGTTTTTGACGTTCTTTCAAGCGGAATGGCTGCAAATACTTTTGTCGAATCGACTTCGCCACCTTGAATGACTTCAATTTTTACGGAATCCTTTTGTTGATTTTGCAAAGTAACCGAACGAAAAAAAGTAGTATTGTCATACAAATGTGCATCAATATATTTCAGAAAATTGGCAACGGTAATTTGCGCTTTTTTAGGGTATAATGCTACTGTGATATCGCCCAAAGAAGTTTTGATAAGGCAGATTTCTTTTTTTTGAGCGGAACTATTCGTGATTGCAAAAAACAATAGAATTATTGTAAGGATGATTTTTTTCATTATTTTGTTAGTTATTATATGCTTTGTCCGAAAGTCAGCAAGTTGTTGTCTGGGTCAAGAACCGAAAATTCTTTTTGTCCCCAATGTTTTATTTCTAATTGTCCGTTGGGATGAATGCTTGTTTTATTGTCCAACAAAGTTTGGTAAAAGTTGTCAATAGCATCTGTTCTAATGTAAACTTGGCCATAGTTTTCTTTTGGATCCAATATTTTGAACTCGAAAAAGTGAATTTGAATGCCGTCTTTTTGCATCATCAAATAGCCATCATAGTCGGCGCTTCCAAATTCTTGAAAGCCTAATTTTTTGCTGTAAAAGTTCCTTGTTGCCTTTTTATCGCGCATCGGCAATTTTGGGTGAATGGCTGTGAGCATAGTTGATGGATTGATTTTTTACATTATTTTTTTATTGCCCTTCAGAGACAAAAACAAGTTTGTTAAAGTCTTGGTTTACGGCCAACCGAAATATTTTTGAAATTCCCATTGCATTCAAATTGGCTAATTCTTGCCAAGCTTTGTTTTTAGACTTTACATTACAATAAATAAGGCTAGATTCATTCGAAGAAAACAACCATCCATCGTTCGTCAAATAAAAATCTTCGGTGTTTTTTGGTAATTCAATGAGTTGAGTTATGGTGCCTTTTTTGTCAATAAATGACACCCAATTTCCTTTTTTTAGCTTCTGACAAATTACAATTCCATCACGGTATTTATACAAACTTCGTCCGATGCTGTCCGTCAAATATTTTTCAGTTTTGTTTTTAATATGGATTAATTTCAAAGTAACTTTTGGTTTCGACAAGGTGAACGCAGCAATTTCGGATTGGTTCAACCAACAATAATATCCTATAGAATCCTTTGAAGTATATAGTTTTTCAGTAACTAAACCATCTAAGGAAATTCGGGTCAGATTTTGATCCGTGTCTTTTACTACAGATATAAATTTACCGTCGGGAGTAGTTTTTGGAGAGTATTCTGCTTGGCTATTATTAGTAAATTGACTGGTTTTGGTAGTGGCTAAATCATATAAAAAAACATCCGTTGGTTTTTTATTTCTAGAACTAACATAAGCTACTGAATTTAACTTTTCGATAAAGCTAGGTTGGTTATCGTAGCCTTCATTATTACTAATGTTTACCGGTTTTGAGTTTGGAACAATACTAAAAGAAGTTTTGCTTTTTTGAATATCGAGCAAATACACTTCGGTTGCTGGTTGTGCAAATCCATATTGATGTAGCAATACAATTAAAAATACTAAGCGGTTTAATTTCATATTAAATAGTGTCTATTTCGTTTAAGCTTTGTCTTTATTTTTAAGTATTGTTGCTTTTGTTTGTGGTCTTGAGCCAAAAGGTCATGCTAGGGATTTTTAATATACCTTAATTCCGAAGTTTAGTAGTTTATTAGGAAATAGTCGTCGAGATTCTTAATATCCTTATCATTAAGTTCTATTAAATTGAAATTATATTTTTTATAGATTTCAATTTTTGCTTTTTTTCGAGATACATATTTTGGATCTTCTTCCATACCCCAAAATTCAATATAAACATTGCCATTTGGAATAAAAAAATCAGAATATAAATCTTCAGCAACTGGCAATTTTTTTTCGTATGCGTGTGCTAATTTGTAATTAAATAATGCATTATCGATAATTACTTCAGCTCTAGATCGAACCCAATGACCGTCTTCGGTCCTATGTTCAGCTGGATACTTATTTCTAAAATCATAGTAGTAATCTGTTTGGTTAGGTAGTCCATTTATAATTTTAATACCTTTTTCACTTGCTCTAAGCCAATGAAATCCTGAACTATTTGATATGTAAAAATCTTCAATTTCCTGATTTTCATATAATTTCCAATTTACTTTTTCAAAGGTATCAATATAAAACCCTTCAATATTTTCAACAAATATTTTTTGCATCGGGCTTCTCCAACTTTTATTTAATTCGTTACCGGATACTTTTTCGACTTTTAATATTTTAATAGTTTTCGTTGCATCCTTCGGTTGTAAAATGTCGGGTGTTGTATTTGTATCAACTATCGGCGATTTTACTTGGTCATTTAAGATGACAATATCATTCTTTCCATCCCATTGCAGCCAATTATATCCTTTACTTTGGCTCATATAAAAACCACTTATTTCCTTATTTTCGTATAATTTCCAATTTATTTTTTCAAAAGTGTCAATATAAAATCCTTCAAAATTTTCAACAATTATTTTTTGCATTGGACTTCTCCATATTTTATTTAATTCATTACCTGGAACTTCAAGTACTCTTAATATTTTTATTGTTTTCATCAGTATCTACGTGTATAATTGATTTGTTTACTTTTTTTATATAATAGTAAATATTATTATTCAAAATTAGAATAGAAATCAACCTGCCAAATTTGACTTTATTTTGTAAACTTTCAATAGTATTATTTTATTTTTGGTGTAGCTTTTTTTTGTATGCTATGCTGGGTTTTATTATTTAGTTTTCATTTTTTTTAGCCAATTTTCATAATAAGGTCTATCATTATTGGCAGACACTTCGTACCATTGTGAACAAATGAAATACATTTCTCCGTTAATTGTAACAGAAGGTTTCCAATACCTTATCCATTCTGGATCATTTGAATTCAATATTTTTTTTAAAAACGGAAATTGAATATCAAATGTTTGTTTTGAATAATCTTCTCTTTGCAACTTCGCGATTTCATCGGAATTGATTAAATTATTAATTATCAGTTCATTTAAAGTTTCTCTGACATACTTTCCAATAGGGAGTTTCCTGTTATTTTCATTTAAATTATCAAAACTTCTTTTAAACTGTATATCTTTTACATTTTTTGTGAAATTATCTAAATTCTCAATTTTAAGTAAAGATGATTTATCAATAATTTTAATTGAAATTTTGTTTTTTAATTCTTCAATAATTTTTGGACTATGTTTGTCTTTTAAATCATTCGAAATAAGTTTTAAAACATATTCATTACCTAGGTTTGAGGTAAAAAAATCAATTAAATCATTTATGGATTTATTTTCCTCAATAACTTTTAATTTATGAATGCAATAATCCATTAATTTTTTTTCTTCAAAAGTCTCTCTTTTTAATAATTCAATTAATTTATGCCCTTCTTCGTTGTCATAAGAAAATTCAATTTCAATCAATTTTAAAGGATTTTTATTATCGTTAGGGTCATCATAAAATAGTTGAATGTTTTCCCCAATAAATAATCCAAATTTCATTTTTAGTTGAAGCATATAAGAAACAAGTTGTTGAGCAATTCTCTCACTTCCTTGATTTGTTGGTTTTTTCAATTCAACAACGAAAAGTCTTTGTTCTTCTAAACTAATTAAAATATCAAGTCTTAAACGATTATTTGCTCCAATAGGAATGGATTTTTCAATTTCAATTTCATTTCTATATCTTGACCAACCTAATTTTTCAAAAATATTTACAACTTCATTTTGGAAAAAAGCTTCTCTTGAATTTACTTTTGAATGTTCTTTTATTAAAAAACAGATTTCATTCCATTTATCCATTTTGATTTCGGTTACTTTATTAATTATTTTTTTGAAAAGATCTTATGCCTTCTCCTTCACAAACCCATCAATCACTTTTTGGTAATAATCAAATGTAGTTTTGGCGATAGATTCCCAACTGAAAATTTTCAAAACGCGCTCTCTTCCGGCTTTTCCCATTTGGGTTGCCAAGGCTTCGTCTTCTAGCAAAATATTAATTTTGGCTGCAAAAGCTTTCTGAAAAGCTTCCGGATTGGCAGGATTAAAATCGGTTCTGGAAACACTTTCGAGTGGCACTAAATAACCTGATTCTCCTTCGACAATGATTTCTGGAATTCCACCTACGTGGCTTCCCACAACTGGTGTTTCGCAAGCCATCGCTTCGAGATTGATAATGCCAAAAGGTTCGTACAAGGATGGACAAGCAAAAACGCGAGCGTGACTGTACAACACTTTTATTTTTTCGCGTGGTAGCATTTCCGAGATGAGGATTACACCTTCTCTTTCTTTTTTCAAATTGGTAATCAAGGCTTCGGTTTCTTCGGCAATTTCCTTGGTGTCAGGAGCTCCGGCACAAAGTACAATTTGGCAGTTTTTGTTGAAATGTTTAGCGGCAGAAATCAATTGCGAAATTCCTTTTTGGCGCGTAATGCGTCCCACAAATAACACAAAAGGAATGTTGGGATTAATTCCTAATTCTAAAAGTAAATTGTTATCAAATGTTGGTTGGTAAAATTCGGGATCAATTCCGTTATGAATTACCGTCACTTTTTCGGGATTAACGCCATAGGCTTCGATGACATCTTCTTTCATTTGTTGGCTTACGGCAATAATTCCATCGGCGGTATTGTAAGCGCTATTTTCGATCCAACGCGAAAGAAAATAACCATTTCCTAGTTGTTCTACTTTCCAAGGACGATGTGTTTCTAAACTGTGAGTTGTCAAAATCAATGGCGATTGCAATAGTTCGCGAGTCATAATTCCGGCAAGATGCGTGTACCAAGTGTGGCAATGAATCACATCAGCTTCGGGTGTGGCTTGCGACAATTCTACATTTCGACTCATATTGTGAAACATCTTGATATGTGGATTGGCATCGTCGACCATTTTGGTGAGCGAAGAATTAATTCCTCGAACGTGCATCGAATCGGTGTCTACATTTTGGTCGCCAAAACATCTTACTTCTACGTGACCTAATTTGGCTAAGTCTTGGCTTAAAAAATCAATGTGAACACCTGCACCGCCATAAATGTTTGGTGGAAATTCATTTGTAAAAAGAGCTATTTTCATTATGATGGGATTTTATATCGTGAA
>CAMBHH010000117.1 GCA_945866505.1 Flavobacterium psychrophilum | reverse complement strand
AAAATAGTTACTATCAACATTCACGATCGCTTGCCGAGTGATGCTAACGATTTGGATGTTTTCGTCAAAGTCGCTTGTCACGTTGCCAAAGGCGGTTTGCTGAATGTGATTGGCAAAGAAATAAAAACCATCAAACAAGTCACCGAATTACAAGCGATTCCCGCCAATGACGGAAGTTCGATAAAAGGCTATGTGATTTATATCGACCATTTTGGGAATGTGGTAACCAATATTTCCAAAAAACAATTTCTGGAAGTTGCCAAAGGAAGACCTTATGAAATAAGTTTTAAAAACAAAAAAATCAAGTCCATTTTGCCCAATTACTCTGCGATTGCGAATTCTGCCAAATATCCTCTCAAGAATTATGAAGGCGAAAAACTAGCCATTTTCAATGAAGCTGGTTATTTAGAAATCGCTATTTTCAAGAGTAATCCAACCAAATTTGGCTCTGCAAACAGCTTGTTGGGATTGAATTATAGGGATAATATAACGATTAAATTTGTTTAAGATTGTTTAATGTTGTTTAAAGTTGTTTTGTTGGAAGAACAATTTTAAACCCTTAAACTATTAAATCTTTAAACCAAAAAAAATGTTCATACGAATAGTAAAAATGTCTTTTCACGAAGAAAATATTTCAGCATTTCTGGAAAACTTTGAAATAGTAAAAGACAAAATACGAAATGCGCCGGGAAACCGTTTATTGGAATTGTATCAGGACAAAACCAACAAATGCATTTTCTTTACGTACAGTTATTGGGAAACCGAAGAGGACTTGGAGAATTACAGACAATCAGAGCTTTTTAATGAAGTTTGGGAATTTACAAAGAAGTTATTCAACAATAAACCCGAAGCTTGGAGTGTAGATAAAATAAGCCCCCTAACCCCCGAAGGGGGAATGAACAATATAATAAATTAGCATTAAATAAAAATGAAATAATCAGAACCTATTTTCCACTATCGGTTCCTTTCCCTTCGGGGAGGGTTAGGGTGGGGCTTTTAAATGAAATCAATAGTAGTAAGAGAAATAAAATCCTTTTTTGGTTCGCCGATTGGGTATTTGGTGATTGCCGTGTTCCTGATTGGAAATGGGTTATTCCTTTGGGTTTTCGAAGGAGAATACAATATTCGGAAAAGCGGTTTTGCTGATTTGAGTCCGTTTTTTACGTTGGCACCCTGGATTCTGATTTTCCTTATTCCTGCTGTTACCATGCGTAGTTTTTCGGATGAGAAAAAACAAGGAACATTGGAATTATTATTGACCAAACCTTTGAGTATTTGGCAAATCGTGAACGGAAAATTCCTCGGTTCGATGTTGTTGATTGTTATGGCGATTATTCCAACCTTTATTTATGTTTGGGTCATTGCTGGTTTGGGTTCGCCTGAAGGCAATATCGATATGGGCAGCACGATGGGTTCTTATTTTGGGTTGTTGTTCTTGATTGCAGGGTATTCTGCGATTGGCATCTTCACTTCTACTCTATCTGAAAATCAGATTGTGGCTTTTATTGTGGCGGTGTTTTTGTGTTTCTTCTTTTATTTTGGATTCGAAAGTGTGGCCAATATTGTTCCTAGTTTTCAAGGGGTTATTTCAAGTACTGGAATGCAAGATCATTTCAAAAGTATGAGTCGTGGTGTGATGGATACTCGGGATGTGATTTATTTTGTGAGCATCACGGTCTTGTTTCTATCATTTACAGTTTATAATCTAAAATCCATTAAATCGTAATGACGACTTCCAATAAAAATAACTTAAAATCCTTGTTGATTGTGGTTGCCTTTCTTGTGGTTTTGAATGTCATCAGCAGCTATTTTTTCAAGCGTTTTGATTTGACCCAGGACAAAAGATACACGCTTTCGACCACTTCTTTGAATATCATCAAACAAGTGCAAAATCCGTTGTATGTGAAAATCTATTTGCAAGGCGATTTACCAGCTGAATTTAAGCGTTTGCAAAGCGAAACCCGCGATTTATTCGAAGAATTTCAAGCCTATAACAAGAATATTATTTTCGAATTCGTTGATCCATTGGAAAACGAAGATGAAAGTATGGATAATATTAAAAATCTGTATTTAAAGGGACTTACACCAATTAACATTACGGTTGATGTTAAAGGGAAACAATCGCAAGCAATGGTTTTTCCTTGGGCGATTGCGGTGTACAACAACAAGGAAGTTAATATTCCTTTGTTGAAAAATATTATGGGTGCTTCGACTACCCAAAAAGTGATTGGTTCAGTTCAACATTTGGAATATTCCATTGCCGACGGCATCAACAAAATCACGAAAGAAAGACAGAAAAAAGTAGCTGTTATCAAAGGAAACGGTGAACTTCAAGATGTTCAGATTGCTAAATTTTTGATGCAAGTTCGAGAAAGTTACCATATCGGGCCTTTTACTTTAGATTCAGTCGCTAAAAACCCAACAGGAAGTTTGGAAGCTTTGCAAAAATACGACTTAGCAATTATTGCCAAACCTACCGAAACCTTCACCGATGCCGAGAAACAAGTCTTGGACCAATTCATCGTCAATGGTGGAAAAACCTTGTGGCTTATTGACCAAGTCAATATGGAAATGGACAGTTTGTACAATGATTATGGTGCTAGCTTAGCCTTTCCTAGAGATTTGAATTTGAATGATATGTTCTTCAAATATGGGTTTCGAATTAATCCTGATTTGGTGAAAGACGAGCAGGGAAGTCCTATAAAATTAGCTACTGGAGAACAAGGAAGTGCCACGCAATATCAGGAATTCAATTGGAAATTTGCACCGCAAGTCTATCCCATCAGCACGCACCCAATTGTCAAAAATTTAGGTGGTATCAAGTTTGATTTTGCCAATGGTATTGATACTTTGAAGAACGGAATTAAGAAAACGGTGTTACTACAATCGTCACAGTATTCGAAAAGAATTGGTTCGCCAGTTGAAATTAATTTGAAAATTGTAGAGGAAGAAACCTCTCCCAATCACTATTTGAATACGGGAAATATTCCGCTTTCGGTTTTGCTTGAAGGTTCGTTTCATTCAATGTTTGAAAATCGGGTGTTGCCATTTGACCAAAAATCATTTGAAGCCAAAGGCAAGGACAATAAAATGATAGTGATTTCGGATGGCGATTTGATTCGAAACCAATTGGATAAAAACTTTCAACCTGTAGAGTTGGGTTACGATCAGCGTTCCGGAAATTTGTACGACAACAAAGATTTCTTGATGAATTGCGTCAATTATTTATTGGATGACACTGGACTTATTACTATTCGAAGCAAAGACCTCAATTTGCCTTTATTGGATAAAGAAAAAGTTTATGAAAGTTATACCACAACACAAATTTTAACTATCGGGCTTCCACTACTTATTTTAGGGCTTTTTGGCGTTGTTTTTACCTTTCTTAGAAAGAAAAAATACGCTAAGTAATGTTAATAAAAAAAGTTTTTATTCTAGAATAGTTTACGATATATTTGTAGCTAGATTGATTTTGGAATTTGAATAAAATTCACGCCAAAAAAATAAAACAAAATATATGAAATTTATAGTATCGAGTTCGTACTTATTAAAACAATTACAGGTTTTAGGAAATGTCATCAACAGTAGTAATACGCTACCTATTTTGGATAACTTCCTTTTTGAATTGGATAATAATACTCTAACTGTTTCGGCTTCGGATTTGGAAACTACAATGTCAGCGACCGTAGACATTGATTCTACAAGCAAAGGAAGCGTTGCTGTTCCTGCCAAATTGCTTTTGGAAATCCTTAAAACTTTTCCAGAACAACCCTTGACGTTCACCGTTGAAGAAAATAGCACCATAGAAATTAGTTCAAATTCTGGAAAATATGCTTTGGCTTATGCGCCGGGGGAAGAGTTTCCAAAATCAGTAAACTTAGACGAACCATCAGTAACTTTAGTACCTGCCGATGTTTTGGCAACCGCAATCAGCAAAACCATTTTTGCTGCTGGAAACGATGATTTACGTCCCGTAATGTCAGGTGTTTTCTTCCAATTTTCCCCACAAGGTTTGATTTTTGTGGCTACTGATGCTCACAAATTAGTAAAATATGCTCGTACTGATGTAACGGCTTCACAAGTGGCTGATTTCATTATGCCAAAGAAACCTTTGACTATTTTAAAAAATATCCTTGGTGCTTCGGATGCGGAAGTGAAGATTGAATATAACGATTCGAATGCGACTTTCTCTTTCGATAATTACATTTTAATGTGTCGTTTGATTGATGGAAAATATCCAAATTATGAAGCGGTGATTCCAAAAGAAAACCCAAACAAATTGATGATTGACAGAACACAATTCTTGAATTCTGTGCGTCGTGTTGCTATTTTCTCGAACAAAACCACACATCAAATTCGTTTGAAAATTGCTGGTGCTGAATTGAATATTTCTGCCGAAGATATTGATTACTCGAACAAAGCGGAAGAGCGTTTGACTTGCGATTATCAAGGGGATGATATGCAAATTGGGTACAACTCTCGTTTCGTTACAGAAATGTTGACCAACTTACAATCGGATATGATTATGCTTGAAATGTCATTGCCTAACAGAGCCGGAATTCTAACTCCAGTAGATGGATTAGAAGACGGAGAAACAGTCACAATGCTTGTGATGCCAGTAATGTTGAATAACTAATTTTAGATTGCAGATTTCAGATTTCAGTCTCGATATAGTTATTGGGCAATTTTAAAAAGCTAACTAACCAAATGCTTTTATATTTAAAAAGCCACGAATTTCAATTGAAATTGTGGCTTTTTTTTATGGTTAAATAGTCTTAACCGTGCATTGCCAAAACGGGGATACCTAATCTGTTAGAGAATTTCTGAGTTAAACTCGGTTTAAATAACTCTACGAAAAAGTTTCGTTTGTAAGTAAGCATTGCCAAAACATCAATGTCTTTGAATAAAACAAAATCTAAAATGGTGTCTTGCACATCGTCACTTGGAATGATGGAAAACCGAATCGGTTCCCCTTCAAATTCTTCTTCCCATTGTTTTATGGTAGCGTCTGAAACATCCGAATCATTCGTTTTTACATATAAACATTTTACTATTGCGTGTGTTTTTTTGGCAATTTTCAACATTTCTTTAAGGGCATTTTTGTCTTTAGCTCTATATCGGGTAGTAAATCCGATAATTTCTATTTTCTTGAATTCTGAATCCACTGGAACACTCAAAACAGGCACGTCGACAGCAGTCAAAACATTACCGGTGTTAGTGCCCAAGAAAAAAGCTTCCCAACCAGTAGCTCCAGAAGTTCCCATAACAATAAAATCTATTTTTTCTTCTTCAATAGCTTTTTTGATATTAAAAAGTAAAGTACCATCCATCAATCGATGACTCATCTTTATATGATTGAGATTTAGCTTTTCTGCAATAGCATGTAGTTTTGGAATTTCCTCTTTAAACACGTCAAATTGCGATAATTGAATCGAATCAAACAAGACATTATAATTTTCTAGAAAAAATTGGTTGTCATACACTGGAAGTTCAAACGTGTGCAATAACACCAGCTCTCCATTTACTATTTTAGCAAATTCCAAAGCATGGACAAAAGCATTGTTTGCAGCATCGGAAAAATCTGTGGGAAACAAAATCTTTTTCATTTGTTGTGAATTTTAAGTGATTTTATACCCTAAAGGTAAGCAAAAAATAGAAAATATCAATGCAAATTAGAAGATGTTTATGACAACTTTAATACTACAAAAAGGTTTAAAATGGTTTAAGAGTTTAAAAGTTTAAAAGTTAAATAATGCCCATTTTTCGCATCAAGAAAGTAGCGCTTTTATTTTTGCAAATGCCATCGCGCAAGATGAAGTCGAAATGCAAGTCATTGTTTCTTATTTCGACTTCAAAACATTTGTTGATAAGAATATCTGGAAAATCATTTGTAGTCAGACAAACTTCAATGTCGTGGGTCGCAATAGCGCCAATGGCTCTTTTTGCAATCACTTTTTTAATCACTTCAATCGTACCGTTTCGCTTATCATCAGAATTGGTTCCTCTTAGAATTTCGTCTAATAAAACAAAGGCGGGTTGGTATTCCAGTTCGTCCATAATTTGTTTGAGGCGTTTGATTTCGGCAAAGAAATACGATTCGCTATCCGACAAAGAATCGGCGAGTCGCATTGAAACCAAAACAGGCATTGGATGCACATTGGCCTTTGTAGCACAAACCGCTGCTCCCATTCCTGTTAAGACCATATTGATTCCCAAACTTCTCAAAAAAGTGCTCTTGCCCGACATATTGGAACCGGTCAAAATCATAAAAGATTGGGGTTGAAAATCTATGTCATTGCCTACCCTGCTTTTTTTAGATAGTAAAGGATGACTCAAATTCGAGAATGAAATTTCGTAATTGGTATTCAATTCTGGGAAAACAAAATCAGGATTGTTGTAAGATACATTTGCTAAACTGTTCAGCATTTCGAATTCGCCAATTATTTTTAGCCAATCTTCTAGTACTGCTGCGTGTTGATTTTTCCATATTATCAACGATTTAAAGATGTGCAGATTGTATAAAAATGTTCCGTTGAATAGCACTCCTGTTATTAAATTTTGAATCGTATCCATACTTGAAAACAAACTGGCTAACTGCTTTAGATGAGCACTGGCCTTTTCCTTTTGATAAGTCAACTTATTTTGCATCTGTATTAATTTCTTTGCGTTGAAGTCTTCCTTTTCAATCTTTTGAAGCAACAATCCGTAATGTGAAATGATTTTGTCGATATTGGAAGAATGGGCGATTTCAACTTGCATTCTTTTCATAAACCGACCTAAAAAGCCCAAATTAAAAATAAAAATTAAACTCAAGCAGTTTAAATAAATAGGATTCGATGTAATCCAATAAGATAATGCAAAACCCAGAAAAATGATCGGGGAAAAAATCGAAATCCCAACACTTGCCGTTGATAATGGGGTGCTGTTGCTTTTACTCCATTTCAACAATGTTTCATAGTCTACCTTGGTGTCCTTACTTATTTTGGCCAAAGCCAAAAACTCCTGACGCCAATCTAATTTAGCGGTCAATTCCTTAATTGCTTCCTGATTGCGAATGATTTCTTCATTCGGCAGCAATCGGACGCATTGATCGGCTAATGTTTTCTTGCCAATATAAGTGGCGGTTCTATTGTAATTCTGATATAAAGAATGATTTCCAAAAATATCTAAATCATAGCCATAAGGATGTTGAAAATCAATATACTCTTCCCCATTTTCAAAAGGCAGTTTGTTGTCTTCTAAATAATCAATTTCGTTCGTATTAATGGAAATAAGTGCTTCCAGCCTTTTTATTTGAAAAAGCAACTTGGTATGAAACCGCATCAATACTATAAATGCTACAAGAAAAAAGATGGAAAGAGACAAAAACAAGTAGTTGCTTTCGTTAATGTGATAAAAACCAAAAACTAAAAATAGAACAATACTCAACAATCGAAGCAAACTGATTGTATTGTATTTGGTTTTGGTTTTAATTAATTCCTGTGAATAGCTGACACTTCTAGATTTATATATTCCCATTTTTATTGAATAATATACAAATGTAAGGATTGAGAAGAATAAGTTACCAGTACTAAGGCCTTCAATTTTTTTTAAAATGGAAACTTATCAAGATTTAGTACCTTTGCAAGCAAGACGAAAAAATATGTTACACAACGATTCTATAGTGGCTCTCGCTACACCTTCAGGCGCTGGAGCTATTGCCATTATTCGGATTTCTGGAAATGAAGCCATTACTATTGGAAATTCTGTGTTCAAATCGATTAAAAACAAAGATTTGACACTGCAAAAATCGCATACTTTGCATTTGGGTCATATTTTCGACAATCAGAAAACCTTGGACGAGGTTTTGGTTTCGATTTTCAAAGGGCCTCATTCTTATACGGGCGAAAATACTATCGAAATTTCCTGTCACGGTTCGACTTATATTCAACAACAAATTATACAATTATTGCTCCGACATGGATGTCGAATGGCTAATCCTGGAGAATTCACCCTGAGAGCTTTTTTAAACGGAAAACTAGATTTATCGCAAGCTGAAGCCGTTGCCGATTTAATTTCTTCGGATAACGAAGCTTCCCATCAAATTGCGATGCAGCAAATGCGTGGCGGTTTCTCTAACGAAATTGCCAAACTAAGAGAAGAGTTATTGAACTTTGCTTCGCTTATCGAGCTCGAACTGGACTTTGCCGAAGAAGATGTGGAGTTTGCCGACAGAACCCAATTTCACGAATTATTGCATCGAATTGAATTTGTTTTAAAACGTTTGATAGATTCATTTGCAGTAGGAAATGTGATCAAAAATGGAATTCCTGTGGCGATTGTTGGCGAACCCAACGTGGGGAAATCAACACTTTTAAATGCTTTGTTGAACGAAGAACGCGCTATTGTTTCGCATATTGCTGGTACCACACGCGACACTATTGAAGACGAATTGGTTATTGGCGGTATTGGCTTTCGATTCATAGACACGGCAGGAATTCGTGAGACTGATGACCACATAGAAAGCATTGGCATACGTAAAACCTTCGAAAAAATAGAACAGGCTCAGGTTGTGATTTATTTATTGGATAGCAGCTTGCAATCGGCAGATGGCAGTTTGCAAATGAACCAAATCGAAATTGAAAAGATTAAGAATCAGTTTCCTCTGAAACCCTTATTGGTTGTTGGCAACAAATCTGATTTGCTTTCTGCAAAAGAGGCTGATTATCTAAAATCTGAAATCCTTAACCTCAACTTAATTTCTGCTAAAGAAAATATTGGTGTTGAAGCCTTAAAAGAGCAGTTGCTATCGTTTGTGAATACGGGCGCTTTGAGGAACAACGAAACTATTGTGACCAATACGCGTCATTATGATTCCTTGCTAAAAGCCTTGGACGAAATCCAGAAAGTCAAGTATGGACTAGAAACTAATCTTTCCAGTGATTTAATGGCTTTAGATATTCGAGAAGCTTTGTATCATTTTGGAATGATTACTGGGCAAGTTACAAATGATGAACTTTTAGGGAACATTTTTGCTAATTTCTGTATCGGAAAGTAATTATACTTCTCTTTTTTATTAAGTACTTGTTTTTATTGACTTTACACGTTTTTACTTTCCTTTATTTGTTGCTTAATTGCCTTTATTTAATTATATTTGTTGTATAATCGTTGCCCAAGTATCATTTTTGTTGCCCAAAAACACTAATGAGATAAAGCGGACAAATAGTGCTACATATTGCTACACTTCGCTACATAAGGCAACTTAATACAACATTTTATGAGCAGCAATCTTTCTATTCCAAAAATCTGTAACCATTGCGGTAAGTCGTACATCGCTCGTAGAACCACTACAAGATATTGCAGTCTTATTTGCAATTCTAGGGATTATAAACTAAAAGCTAAACAGGAGAAAATTAAAAACACTCTTATCGAGCAACAAAACATTATTTGTGGCTCTCCAGTAAGCAATATGATCAATCCCAATTCCCTCTTATCAAAAAACTACTTATCTATTCAAGATACTGCGGACTTAATCGGTGTTAGTAGATGGACCATAAATAGAATGGTTAAACGAGGAGAACTGCAAATACACAAATTTGGCAGAAAGAAAATAATTCAGAAATCACAAATAGAGAACCTTTTTAAATCTTAAAAATATGAAAGTCACATTACGAGAAAGATTAAAAGGTAATAGCATTAGTTTATATCTTGACTATTACCACAAGGGAAAAAGAAAAAACGAGTTTTTACGTCTTTACCTCAACCCGGAAGCAAAAACCAAAACCGAAAAAGATGTAAATAAGAAAACCAAAGAGTTGGCAGAAACTATTCGAGCTCAGAGACAGGTGGAAATGCAAAACGGTACTTTTGGATTTGGCGATATCGAGAAATTAAAAGGCAGCTTTACAACATTCTTATTGAAAGTATCTGAAGACCGAAATACCAGTGATGGCAATTATGGTAATTGGGATGGTATGATAAAACACTTTAAAACCTTTATTCCCTCCGATATAAGCTTTCAAGATGTAGATAGAAAATTCGTTGAAAATTTCAAGGACTATTTGAGCCAAAAAGCGTTATCCAAGAGCAAGAAGAAACTATCTCAAAATACTAAATATTCTTATTTTAATAAATTTAAAGCAGCTTTAAAACAAGCTGTAAAAGATGGTATTCTAAAATCTAATCCTAGTGAAGGTGTTGATGGATTTAGTCAAGGAGAACCTCAGCGAGAGTTTTTAACTTTGGAAGAATTACAAAAGTTAGTACACGTTGATTGTGAATTACCAGAACTAAAGAAAGCATTTATTTTTTCAGCACTTACTGGATTACGTTGGTCTGATATCGAAAAAATGAAATGGTCTGAAATTCAACACTCAAATGATTATGGGCATTACATAAGGTTCCGACAAAAGAAAACCAAAGGAGCAGAAACACAACCTATATCAGAACAAGCAGTAAATTTATTAGGAGAACGTACAAATCCTGATGATATAATATTTGATGCTCTTAATTACAGTGCTTGGTCAAATTTAAAATTACAGCAATGGGTTTACAAAGCGGGTATTCACAAAGACATTACCTTTCATTGTGCCAGACATACTTATGCCACTTTACAATTAACATTGGGAACAGATATTTACACAGTATCAAAAATGTTGGGGCATAAAGAATTAAAGACTACTCAAATCTATGCCAAAATCATAGACGAGAAAAAACAAGTTGCAGCAAACAAAATTCACTTAGACTTCTAGTTATGTATAAAGATATTATTAATGATCTAATCTATGTAAAACCTGTTTCAAAAGACAACAGAACAGATTTACAATTTAATGAGGATATACAAAAATTGAAAAAAGAATATCCTATTGCTACCCCAATTTATGAAATAGAGTTTAAAAAACCGCTGACACCTATTCGCAAGTACTATTCCGAACTAATAAAAAGTTTCATTACAAAAAAGCT
>CAMBHH010000116.1 GCA_945866505.1 Flavobacterium psychrophilum | reverse complement strand
ATTTGTGTTTTTTAGCATATAAACCATTTCCTCACGGATTCCTTTGAATTTTTTATATAGTGGACAAGGATGTTCTTCATAGCAATGATTTATTACCAAGCCGCAATAGGCAAAAAACGAATCGCAATCAACAGGAGGTACACGTTGTTTACGACTGATTTTCATAGGTCTTTAATAGTTTCCTCTGATTAATGGGTATCAAGCTCGTGTGCCTTTTCGTTGGCCATAGACTGAAAGTTGCAAAACCTCTATGTACTTGACGCCATTTCGTCAACTTGTCAAATCAAGAAGAATACTATTAAATTACTTCATTGTGAAGGTTATTATGTACTATAGAAAATTAATAAAAGTATTGCTGTTTATAAATAAATCACTATTTGACTGGCTGTGTATTGAATCATTCTCTGAATATAATACTGCGCTTTAAGGATAGATACTAAGTGTGTTTGCAAGATTTTCTTTAGATTCATGACTTTTAATTTTTAACTATTTGTAAACAGTAAGGGTCAACTGAAAAATGATTCATCTGTCAGTCAAAAGTACTCCTGTTGGTTTCATAATGCATTACATAATTTCACTAACGAATTGTATTATTCACGGATTTAGGATTCTGCTTTCAGGTAGTTATGTAAAAAATTATTTAGTGTTTCAATTTATAAAAATTGCAGATTATCATTTAATGTATTTTTTTTGTCATTTAAGCAATAGCAACTATCAATTAACTGATTTAAACTTTTTCCATTTGCTAAAAAATTTCTCATTTGAATCCACTTTTTGCTTTTTTCGTTCTGAAGCCCAGCTAAATAAAAAGATAGCAATATTGTCGCAAGTTTTAAAAAGAGTTTTTAAAATAGTTTTCCCAGATTAATACCAATTGTAATTTTAAAATGGTCTAATCCTTTTTAAAATTTTACAATGGTCAATGCCGATAGACAATATATAGAGTACAATTTATTGGACTCTTTTATATAGTAATCGGTAGGAAAAGATTTTTAAGGCTTCGAGACTCATTAAACTGTAAAATATGTTTCAAAAAAACAGCTTAATTTTTAGCCATTACGCCTACGTTTACTAAAATTAAAGCATAAAAAAACCGCCTCAAAGTATGTTTTGAAACGGTTTGTTATATTTGTTTTGAATCTTAATTCACTAAAAACAAAGCATTGCTAAACAATAAAATTCCATTTTCCCAGAATCCTCTAAATAAGGGATTGTCAACCATATAGATTACTAATCCCTCTCCTTTTTTGTCTACTGCAAAGCTTACAGTTTCAGTTAGTTTTTTCTTCATATCATTACCAACAAAGCCATAACTGCGGTAATCCTTTGGAATGTAGGCTACATTGATCGCTTTTTTCAATAATGGATAACATTTTTCGGTAGTTTTTAGGCTAAAATAGGAGTTTCCAAGTCCAAAGGCCATTGGGTAGGTTTTGTCTATTTGGTTTTCCATAATTGCGCCAGGTATCGAGCCAGAAATTGCTCTTCGCTCTGAGCCTTCAAAATCAAGGAAACGTTTCTTTAATTCCAATTCCTTTTCCTCTTTTTCTGATTTTTCTTTGTCTTCGGTTGTGGCAAATGGGCTTAAAGTATAACCTTCTCGATCTTCAAACATTGACATAGCTGAGTTCATTGCAATTACTTTTCCTCCATCTTTAATCCAAGCATCAATTTGTAATTTTTGCTCATCCGAAAAAGTATAATAGCCATCGGCCATAATCAACGTGTTGTAATTGTATAATTTTACTCGGCTGAAATTGGCAGTTTCAACAATACTAGCAGGATAACTAATGGTTTCATCTAAGTAAAACCAAGTGGCACCAAAATCAGTCGAACTCACCCCTTTACCTGATAATAGCAGCACTTTTGGAGCTTTTAATATGCTGAAGTTTTCTCCGCCCAAATCTTTTGAATTCGTTGAAAATCCAGTTGTAATAATGGTATAGTCTGATTTAATTTTGACAATATCACTCACCGTTTTTTCAAAATCGACTACTTTCGGATTATCTCCTTTGCTTACAATTAATCCTCCAGGTTCAATAATAATGTCTCCAAATATTGCTTTTTTCATTGCCGATCTCACTTTGATATTGGCTTGATGTAATAACGAAAGTACTTGAGCGGAAGTTCTGTTATTCCAAGGAATGTGGAAAGCGTAAACTGCATCTGGAACTTTTTTTACTAGAACTTCAATAATAGATTTTGTTTTAATGGCTAAACTATTTTTTACCGCATATCCTTCAACACCATAAGCAAGCGGTAATGACCAAGCGGTGATGTCATAAGACAAACTATCATTCAATTTTTGATTGGGTTCAAAAAGCACTTGTGTCAAAACGGCTCTTGGTTGATCTACTTTTACTATTAAATCGTTACTTTCTATTTTGAAACTTTCAATCTTTTTAGACTGATAGTGAAAACCAGATTCATTTGAGGAAGCATCGGCATAAGCAAATTCGATATTGTTTTTCTTCAATAAAACTGCCATTTGCTCTAGTTTTGGATTGCTCTTCATAACATAGGTTTTGTAAGTTCCTTTGACTTTCTTTCGGGCATTATTGTTGAAATCTCTAAACCCTTTTATCAAAACCTCTTTCTGTTGGGAAGCACTTTCTACAATAGTTAATACTGCTGTTGCGTGATGTGTCAAACGGTCTTTTATCGTAAGACTGGCTCCGTTTTCCATAGTGATTTCTCGTCCAGCTCCTATTCCTCCTTGTTCGAGAGTCATTCCAACTGCGCCGTTGTACGTAGGATAGGTGTCGCCATAACTAGGATAAAATAAATCAAATCGTTCTCGCGTATTGTACATCCAGTTTTGTTTATCAAATTTGGCTGCAATGTTTTTACCTAAGGTATTATGAAAATCTTTTTGATATTGCTCGATAAATTCGTGTAAAGGTTCGGCAGAAGGCGGAAAAAAATAAGGCGAATTATAACTCATTTCGTGAACATCTGTATGTACTTGCGGCATCCATTGATAATACATGGCAATGCGTTGTTGCGTTTCAGCTTGTGTTTGCCAAGCCCAATCTCGGTTCAAATCAAAAATATAATGATTGTATCTTCCGCCGGGCCAAACTTCCATGTGCTCTCTGTCATACAATCCAGGATGTGTTTTTTTGCCTGAAATTTCGCGTAACCAATTTCCATATCGGGAATATCCATCAGGATTGATGCAAGGATCCAAAATAACAATGGTGTTTTTTAACCAAGTTTTGCTTGCTTCATTTGTGGGATTTAATAATTCATAAGCTACTGTAAGAGCGCTTTCGGTACCCGCAAATTCATTACCGTGTACATTAAAACTCAACCAAACTATTACTTTGTCCTCTACGGTTGCAGTTTTAGTATTCGACATCCCAATCGCAGCGAGATTGTTGTTCCTAATTTGTTCTAAATTAGCCAAGTTTTCTGGAGTCGAAATAAAAAATAAATTCAAATCTCTTTGCTCAGCCGTTGCGCCATATTTTTGCTTTTTGATGAGTTTGGATTCTCCAGCTAGATAATTGAAATAGTCTTCAACTTGATGATAATACGTAATTTGTTTACCATAGTTAGGGATGAAATCTGAAGGGCTTTTTAGTTGTGCAAAAACAGAATTAAAAACAGAATTAAAAACAGAAATCAGAAACAGGAATGTGTAAAAATGCTTTTTCATAATGGGTTTGGTTAGTGTCTTGCCAAAAATACTTATTAACTTTTTAATGACCTAAAAAAGATAATAAATAGTAGAACTATAATGATATTTCTATTTCATTAGTTTTAATTCACTAATAAAGAAAAAAAACAAGATTAAAATCAATATATTTTTTGAATTAATTTTTCATCAAACCAAATGAATATGATGAAACTGATCTTCTGTTGAAAGCTTCTTCTTTTTAATTTTGATTTAATTTGCAATTGCTTTTTGATGGTTAGGTTATATTTTTTTTGCTTTATGTAATTCACAAAACAAATTAACTTGAGCAAAAATCATTTGTATTAAAGAAGGTAGATATAGTTTGCTGAATTAAATTTAAATTGAGCGATGCTGCTGGGTAATATTTTTTATATTTGAAAATAAAATTAATATTATGATAAAATTCTTCCAAACACTTGCTTTACTTTTAGTCTTGGTTTCTTGTAAGAATGAACCAAATAAAACACAAATCCCAAAAGATGATACCAATGCCAGTTTCTGCAAAATGGTTGACGCATATTATGAAGAAGAATTAAAACTCGATCCTATAAAAGCTACTGATTTAGGAGATGCTAGATATAACAATTCTTTTCAAAATTTTTTGTCAGAGGAACATAGAAATGAAAGCAGCCTTCATTACACAAAATACTTAAATCAACTAAAAGAGGTGGATGATTCTGAGTTAAATGAAAGTGAAAAAATGAGCAAAGAAGTTTTAAAATGGGAATGTGAAATCGGTTTAAAAGGATTAGAATTCAGACAAGATTATTTCCCCTTAGATCAAATGTGGTCAATCAATTTAAGGATGGGACAATTTGCGAGCGGAACAAGTGCCCAACCTTTTAAAACGGTCACAGATTATCAAAATTGGTTGCAACGCGTCAGCGAATATTTAGTTTGGCTTTCAACAGCTAAAACAAAAATGAAAGAAGGAATGGAATTAGGATATGTTTTACCAAAATCATTAATTTTAAAAATGATTCCACAATTTGAAGCCATTGCAAATGAGAAATTTACATCTAATTTGTTTTATAGTCCAATAAAAATAATGCCTGAGTCTTTTTCGGAAAAAGATAAAAAAACAGTAACATTAGAATACACTAATCTAATTCAGAGTAAGATAATTCCCGCTTATAAAGAAATGTTTTTATTCTTGAAAAATGATTATCTGCAAAAAGGAAGAACGACAAGTGGCATAGCCTCAACTCCTAATGGAAAGTCCTATTATGACTATCAAATTAAAAAATATACTACTACCAATAAAACTGCGGATGAAATTCATAAAATTGGTTTGAAAGAGGTTGCTAGAATTTTATCAGAAATGGAAAAAGTAAAAAAAGAAGTTGGTTTTAAAGGCGACTTAAAATCATTTTTTAATTATGTGAGAACAAATAAGGAATTAATGCCATTTGCGGAACCAAACCAAGTAATCGATAATTTTTATGCAATTCACGAAAGAATGAAGCCGCAATTAGAAAAATTATTTAATGTAGTACCCAAAACAAAATTTGAAGTAAAACGTACCGAAGCATTTAGAGAAAAGTCAGCCTCAGCAGAATACAATCAAGGATCTTTTGACGGAACTCGCCCTGGAATATTTTACGTGCCAATTCCAGATGCAAAAACATACAATACCTATAGCGATGAGGCATTATTTTTGCACGAAGCCATACCTGGTCATCACTATCAAATTTCATTGCAACAAGAAAATACAAGCTTACCAAGTTTTAGAAAAATTTTATTTTACAGTGGTTATGGCGAAGGATGGGCTTTGTACACAGAATCTCTGGGCAAAGAATTGGGCTTGTACACTGACCCGTACCAATATTTCGGAATGTTAGGCGCAGAAATGCACCGTGCTGTCCGCTTGGTTGTCGATACAGGAATACATTCAAAAGGATGGACAAGAGAAAAAGCCATACAATATTCCTTAGAAAACGAAGCCGAAAGCGAAGAAGGTATAGTTTCTGAAATTGAGCGCTATATGGCAAATCCAGGTCAAGCACTTTCTTATAAAATGGGCCAATTAAAAATAATGGAATTGCGTGCAAAAGCGACTAAAGAACTAGGTAGTATATTTGATATTAAAGAATTTCACAATCAAATATTAGCCTCTGGTTGTATTCCTTTGGCTTTACTAGAAAATAAAATTAATAAATGGATAGAAAGTTCTAAAAATTAATTTAAAATAGCTACAATAAAAAAGGAGTTCCAATTTGAAACTCCTTTTTTAATACTATTAAATTTGTGACTATCCCACCAATTCCACAATCTTATTTTCCCCAACCAAACTCACTTTTACCAAGCCATGTTTTGCCAAACCTTTCATTGCAGCATCCCATTTCTTGCCACTCAAATCAGATTTTACTTTCAGAACACCCAATTCCATTTTGTTTTCATTGGTTTGCAAAAGCGCAAGGATTAATTTCTCTTCGTCCAACAACTCAATTTGAACTTGTTTTTTCTCAGGTCGCATTTGAGGAAATAGTAAAACTTCCTGAATCGAGGCGTTATTGGTCAAATACATAATCAATCGGTCCATTCCAATTCCAAGTCCAGATGTTGGCGGCATTCCATATTCCAAAGCTCTCAGGAAATCTTCGTCAATAAACTGGGTTGCTTCGTCGTCACCTTTTTCGGCTAAACGCAATTGCTCTTCAAAACGTTCTCTTTGGTCAATAGGGTCGTTCAATTCAGAGTAAGCATTGGCCACTTCTTTACCACAAACCATCAATTCAAAACGTTCTGTCAACTCTGGATTGTCACGGTGTTGTTTGCACAAAGGTGACATTTCCTTTGGATAATCGGTGATGAAAGTTGGTTGAATATAATTTCCTTCGCATTTGGCACCGAAAATCTCATCAATCAATTTCCCTTTTCCCATAGAGGCATCAACATCAATTCCCATTGCTTTGGCAGCATCAAATAATTCTGCTTCACTTTTGCCCGAAATATCAAAACCCGTAAAATGTTTGATAGAATCGGTCATTGTAACTCGTGCATACGGCGCTTTGAAATTGATTTGGTGTTCGCCAAAAGTCGCATCACTGGTTCCATTAACCGCAATAGCGCAATGTTCCAATAAATTCTCCGTAAAATTCATCATCCAATTGTAGTCTTTGTAAGCTACATATATTTCCATAGCGGTAAATTCTGGATTGTGCGTTCGGTCCATTCCTTCGTTACGGAAGTTTTTCGAAAACTCATAAACACCGTCAAAACCACCTACAATCAATCTTTTTAAATACAATTCGTTGGCAATTCGCATATACAACGGAATGTCAAGCGAGTTGTGGTGCGTGATAAAAGGACGAGCCGCAGCACCACCGGGAATGGGTTGCAAAACCGGAGTTTCCACCTCAAGATATCCTTTATCATTAAAGAAAGAACGCATCGCATTGAACATTTTTGTTCTTTTGATAAACGTTTCTTTAACATGGTCGTTCACCGTTAAATCTACATAACGACGACGGTATCTTTGTTCCGGATCCGAAAACGCATCGTGTGTTTTTCCGTCAGCATCGGTTTTTACCACAGGAAGCGGTTTCAAGGCTTTCGCCAAAACGGTCAATCCATAAATATGAACCGATATTTCGCCTACTTGAGTTTTAAAAACCGTACCGCGAACGCCAATAAAATCACCAATATCCAGCAGTTTTTTGAAAACCACATTGTACATCGTTTTCTCTTCATCATCTGAAATATCATCTCTCGAAACATAGACTTGAATGCGTCCTTCCGAGTCTTTTAACTCTGCAAAAGAGGCTTTTCCCATAATACGTTTTCCCATCAAACGGCCGGCCAGAATCACTTCCTTACCTTCATACTTCTCGAAATTGTTGAGGATTTCGCTGGAATAGGCGGTTGTGATAAATTCGGCTGCAGGGTAAGGTTCAATGCCTAAGTTGCGTAATTGAGTGAGTGCTTCTCTACGAAGGATTTCTTGTTCGGATAATGCCATTCTGTTCTGATTTTAAGAGTGCAAATATAGGTAAATTTGAAAATGTGACAATTTGAAAATTTGAAAATGATTTTAGTTTTTTTAGGAGCAGAAATTGGGGTAGTTTTTAAGACGAATTGTCCCGCTATTCGCTATATCTGCGCAAAAAAGCGCAGGATATCGCTTCTATCGGGGCTAAGCGATGTCTTTTTGCTTTTCATAAAACCTTTCCAAAAAGTAGATATAATTAAAATCCGCTTTTATCCGTGTTTTGCTTTAGCAATCCGTTTCATCTGCGTACCATTTTTCAGTCAGTTTTACCAATAAAAACTTTGTAACTTTGCAATTCAAAATAAGGCAATGAACAAAACCATCCAACTTCAAGATTTAGGACTCAAAGATTACAAAGAAACTTGGGAATATCAAGAAGAAATATTCAAGGAAATTGTCGATTTAAAAATTCAAAACCGAAATTCCAACACCCAACACCCAACACCCAACTTCCTGATCTTAGTAGAACATCCTCACGTTTATACTTTAGGAAAAAGTGGTGATTTAAAAAACCTGCTTTTATCCGAAAAACAACTCGAAGCCAAAGGTGCCACTTTCTACAAAATCAATCGTGGTGGCGATATTACCTATCACGGACCAGGACAAATCGTGGGTTATCCTATTTTGGACTTAGAAAATTTCTTTACCGACATTCATAAATATTTGCGTTTTCTCGAAGAATCCATCATCCTGACTTTAAAAGAATACGGATTAGAATCTGGCAGAAGCGAAGGCGAAACTGGAGTTTGGCTTGGTGTGGGAACACCGTTTGCCCGAAAAATTTGCGCGCTTGGTGTTCGTGCTTCGCGTTGGGTGACGATGCACGGTTTTGCCTTAAACGTAAACGTAGATTTGGGTTATTTTGACAATATTATTCCTTGTGGCATTCGCGGTAAAGCAGTTACTTCTCTAAACGTGGAATTGGGTGTCGAAAAAGTAGATGAAGCCGAAGTGAAAACAAAAATCCTGAAACATTTTGCTCAATTGTTTGAAGCAGAGTTTGTGAGTTTGTAATTGGTTAAAGACTAAACACACTTTTAAGTTCAGTATGATAAAGACCGTTCAGCAGTAGATTCATTGTTCGTGCGGCGCATGAGACGAAATTCTAACTGTTATGCGAATGTGCTTTTAATTAAATTATCTTTTATGGAAAGTATTATTTCAACGTAATTTTCAAACTTATCTAGTGAAAGGATGAATGAGTTACCATCCAGTAAAATGACTTCACTTACAAAATAACCATCGGTGATTGGTCCCGTATCACTTTGTTGAATAACTTTGTGCCTTTCGATTCTGTCAATTTCAGAATATTTGATTATCGTTTTATTTTTGAAGAATTCATATACCTCAATTTCTTTTTGCTTTACAATTATTTTTGTGAGTTTTAAATAGTCTAAAGATCCAGCGATTGTAAAACAAATTATTAAAACCATAAATAATGTAGCCATATTCTGTGTTTGTGAATTATAAATATCTTGGTAATAATTTAAACACAAACAAATAGATAGTATCGCTAAAATATAACCGACAGTCATTTTTATCTTATAGAGATTACGAACTTTTGAAACAATAGTTTTCATCGCTCTTTGGGAATTTCAATTCGTGGTTTAACATTTTGCGTAACTTATTTACATTTGTGAAAAAATCATAAAAGTTATCCATTTTCGGGTAGAAAGATTTGGTAAACGTCATACCTTATTTATATCTCAAATATATAAATAATTCATTACAAATTATCAAAAGGCGTAAAGTCGGAGACGTTTGTGCAGCGCATTTGTCTTAATTGAAAACTTTGGTTTATTATAGACTTCGTTGAGCAAGCTTAGATAATTTTTTCTAATATTGAAATGCAAGTCTTTACACAATAGAACTAAACCATTTCTAGTCGTTTGTTTTTGCTATTTTTTTATTGTTTCTGCTCCATTCACTCCACGAACCAACGTATAATTTGGGTATTTCTATTTCAGCATATTCTAAAGCTAATAAGGTATGACAAGCTGTTACACCTGAACCGCAATGGACTACAATATTTTCACCTTTAACATCTCCAAATAGTTCTTTGTATTTATTCCTCAATTCGTTCTTATTAAGAAATAATCCGCTTTGGTCTATATTTTCTGTAAAGGGAATATTTATTGCTCCCGGAATATGTCCAGCAATTAAATCAATTGGTTCAGTTTTTCCTTCATATCGTTCTTGGTCTCGAACATCAACGATTATATAATTCGGATTTTGTGACCAACTTTCTACCTCGCTAATTTCGATTGTTGGCAAAAGCCATTGGTCAATTGTATAGGGCTCAGCGGCTTTTTTAATCTCTTCGGCTTTCGAGCTCAAAGGGAAATTATTTTTTTTAGCTTGATTTAGTCCACCATTTAAAACTTGAACTTTTTCGTGTCCAACAGATTTTAACATCCACCAAAATCTTGCAGCAGCATTTGAGCCATTTTTGTCGTCATACAGTATGAGATGTTTGTCTTTCGAAATTCCTAAATCGGTCAAAGTTGTCGCAAAAGTTGCTATGTCAGGCAATGGATGGCGTCCACCGTCTGTAAAGTCGCGTTTTATGTTTGCTAATTGTGTATTTAGGTCAACAAAAAAAGCACCTTCGATGTGTTCAATTTCGTAGTTTTCTTGAGCATTTTTATAATTGCTGACATCGAAAATCATCACATCAGCATTCTTGTGTATTTTCAGCAATTCGTCTACTTCAATAATTGGTGATTTGTTCATAATCGTATTCTAATTTTTTGTTTTTGTTGGTTGGTTTGCTATTTGTTATTCGGTATAAAGAGCAACCATTTTGTTTACTTTCCCCTGTTCGTCAAAGAACATTACTTCAATAGCTTTCTTATTAATGACAGATTTGTAGAACAATGCAATTGAATTCACAACCGATGTAACTTCATAAAGTTCAAAATGGAGGTCGGCTATTTTTTGCAATGCTTTTTGCTAATATGCCGCAACCTGTTCTTTCCCTTTCAATGAGCCATTATCAATACCAAGTACCGCTTTTATCATTGTCGTTGTGATTTCAATATCCTCAGAATAATGGGAAAGAATAGTATCAAGATTATGAGAGTTCCAAGAGTTTATCCGCTCTTCAGCAAATTTTTTCGCATTCATTTTTTATCTATTTGGTTGGTAAACATTTGGTATTGTAGCAATGACCGTTAACATTCAGGATCTTAATGATTTTTGCGTCTGTTTCGCAATATCGCACAGCTTATAAATAGATCTGACAAACGTCAAACCTTTTTTGCTTCTCAAATATAGAAATAATTCATTGCA
>CAMBHH010000115.1 GCA_945866505.1 Flavobacterium psychrophilum | reverse complement strand
ACACTCATATAACAGTTTCCGCTGAAAGAAACGCAAAGCGCACCCGTCACAAAAAATTCCAGTTCTACATCGCTGGCATCACTGATTTCTTTGATTTGGTGTAAGTTTAATTCGCGAGCCAAAACGACACGTTTCATTCCAGCATCTTTCAGAAATTTGATTTTATGAGGGTCGCGGTTATTGGCTTGCGTGCTTGCGTGGATAATTATTGGAGGAATATCCATTTCCATAATCGACATATCTTGTACAATCAAAGCATCAACTCCAATATCGTACAATTTCCAAATCATTTGGCGACAGGTTTCGAGTTCGTTGTCGTACAAAATGGTATTGACAACTACAAAAACCTGAGCGTTGAATAAATGAGCATATTTTACCAATTCCGCTACATCTTCAATCGAATTGGTGGCATTGGAACGGGCTCCAAATTGTGGTGCTCCTATATAAACCGCATCAGCTCCACTATTGATGGCGGCGAGACCGTGAATTAAATCTTTGGCAGGAGCTAGTATTTCTATTTTCTTTTTCATCTAGGGATGATAATTTTATAATTGATAGATTATTAAGCTTTTAGGCTTTCGTCTAAAAGTCTGCAAAGTTCTTATAAAAAATTCGAGATTTCTAATCCGAATGGATATTTTTCGATTTAATATTAAAAAAGCCCCAAGAAAATCTTGAGGCCATTGATATAAAAATAGAAGTTTAGCTTATCCAGCCAAAGCGTCTTTAATTCTTTTCAATGCTTCGATTAATTGTTCTTCGCTGGTCGCGTAAGAAAAACGAATACAGTTTGGATTTCCAAAAGCATCTCCAGTTACGGTAGCGACACAAGCTTCCGCCAAAAGATACATTGAAACGTCATTGGCATCTTTAATTTCAGTTCCTTTTAATGTTTTTCCGAAGAAAGAGGAAACGTCTGGAAAAACATAAAAAGCTCCTTCTGGAACATTGATTTTTACTCCTGGAATTTCTTTTAACAATCCTACCACTAAATCTCTACGACTGTGGAAGGCTTGAACCATATGACTCAGTACACTTGGATCAGCATCAACAGCGGTAATTGCAGCTCTTTGTGCCACAGAATTAGCTCCTGAGGTTACTTGTCCTTGAATTTTGGTACACGCTTTTGCGATAAATTCTGGTCCTCCGATGTAACCAATTCTGTACCCTGTCATTGCGAATGCTTTGGCAAGTCCGTTAACAGTTACTGTTTTTTCTAACATTCCCGGGATAGATCCAATGCTGCAAAAAGTTCCGGAGAAATTGATGTGCTCGTAGATTTCGTCAGCAACTACAATAATATTTGGATATTTTTCTAATACTTTAGCAATTGCGGTCAATTCTTCTCTATTATAAACCGATCCTGATGGATTACATGGAGAAGAGAACCACATCATTTTTGTTTTTGGAGTGATAGCAGCTTCTAATTGTTCTGGAGTGATTTTGAAATCAGTTTCTACAGAAGTTGGCACTTCTACAGGAACTCCACCTGATAATTTTACGATTTCAAAGTAAGAAACCCAGTAAGGTGCTGGCAAAATCACTTCGTCACCATCGTTTAGCATTACTTGGGCAATGTTGTATAAAGATTGTTTTGCTCCTGTTGAAACTACGATTTGTGATGGTTTGTAATCCAATCCGTTGTCTCTTTTGAATTTTCTGCAAATGGCTTCTTTTAAATCAGCATAACCTTCTACTGGAGAATAAGTGCTATAATTATCGTCTATGGCCTTTTTGGCGGCTTCTTTGATGAAATCTGGAGTATTGAAATCAGGTTCTCCCAAGCTTAAACTGATAATGTCTTTTCCTTGAGCTTTTAATTCTCTGGCCAATGCTGCCATTGCCAATGTTTGTGAAGTGGCTAAATTATTGATTCTGTCTGAAAGCAAATTGTTCATTAATTGTATTTTTTGGTTTATAAAGTTGGTTATTTGTTGAGACGCGTTGCAGTGCGTCTGTACATTATCGGGAGGAACTGCGGCGTCTTTATTGTAAAGCCGGTTTCATTCCAAGTTCTTTTAAATGTTTGAAATGAGCAATTACAGCACTTCTAAATGTTTTATATTCATTGTAAGGTAGTTGACATTCTTTTGCGGTTTCTTTTACGATTGCAGCAATTTTGTCATAATGCACATGACTAATATGTGGGAAAATATGATGTTCAATTTGATGGTTTAAACCTCCAGTATACCAGTTTACGATTTTGTTTTTTGGGGCAAAATTAACTGTAGTAAACAATTGATGAACTGCCCAAGTGTTTTCCATTTCCCCTTCTTCGCTAGGAATTGGATTAGCAGCATCATTTACAACATGCGCTAATTGGAACACTATACTCAAGATTAATCCAGCGGTGTAATGCATCACGAAAAATCCAACCAAAACTTTCCACCAAGTGATTCCAATTAATATTGGCAAAACAATCCAAATCGCTATATAAATTACCTTTGTGATGATTAAAGTAGTCCAAAGAATTTTAGGACTTTTTGGTTCGCCATAAGACAGTTTTCTTTTAAGGTAATTTCTCATTTGTTTAAAGTCAGTGGTAATAGCCCAATTGAAAGTCAACAAACCATATAAAAATACGGCATAATATTGTTGAAATTTGTGAAATTTATGCCATTGCGCTTCTTTGGAGAAACGCATAATTCTTCCTGCTTCCAAGTCTTCGTCGTGGCCGATGATGTTCGTATAGGTATGATGCAAAACGTTGTGTTGGACTTGCCAGTTGTGAACATTTCCAGCCAAAACATAAATTGTCCCACCCATAAAGTTATTCACCCAATTTTTGGTAGAATACGAACCGTGATTGGCATCGTGCATTACGTTCATTCCAATTCCCGCCATTCCAATTCCCATAACAATAGTCAACAGTAAATGCACCCAAAACGGCATAGGTAAAGTGAGTATCAAGAAATAAGGCACTAGAAAAACGGTAAAAAGAATTACAGTTTTCAAATGGATTTTCCAGTTGCCGGTTTTAGGTATGTTATTTTCTTTGAAGTAGCTGTTCACTCGAGAGTTAAGCGTTCTAAAGAATTTTAAATTGTCTTGCTTGGCAAATGTAGGGCCGATGTTATTCATCATTAATTTTTTAAGTAAAGGCAAAGATAATTATTAATAATTTTCAATCTGTAAAATTGCGTTAAATATTCAATACTAAAAACTGTACATTTGTTAAAATTTATTATAATGGACGAGATTCTGAAATATTTTCCCAATTTAACGGATTTTCAAAAGGAACAATTCGCAAAACTGGATTTTTTATACCACGATTGGAATGCGAAAATCAATGTCATTTCCCGAAAAGATATTGACGAATTATACACCAAACACATTTTACATTCGTTGGGAATTGCCAAAATCATAAAATTCGAACCTGGAACTTTTATCTTGGATGTGGGAACTGGCGGAGGATTTCCTGGAATTCCCTTGGCGATTCTTTTTCCAGAAACCCGTTTTTATTTGATTGATGTCATAGCAAAAAAAATAAAAGTCGTTCAAGCTGTCGCCGAAGCATTGGAACTTAAAAACGTGAAAGCAGAACAATTGCGTGCTGAACTTGTAAAAGGAGATTTTGATTTTATTGTGAGTCGTGCCGTAACCAATATGCCTGATTTTGTATCTTGGGTGAAAGATAAAATCAAAAAGAAACATAAACACGAACTCAAAAACGGAATTCTCTATCTGAAAGGAGGCGATTTAACCGAAGAATTAGCAGCTTTCCCGAAAGCGACAGAGTATAATTTGGCTAATTATTTTGAAGATGAATTTTTTGAGACAAAAAAAGTGGTGCATTTGCCGTTGAAGTTTACGGTGTAAATGTATTTGAAATATCGAGTTTTTAACTTCAAAACAATTCGTATCGGAATATGAATAGATTACAATTCTTTTGCTTATTGTTGGTGTTGTTTATAGTAACCAACGCCAATGCGCAAAAAACAGACATAGGAAACTGGTTTCTTTATTTCGGAAATCAAAAAATCAACAATCGTTGGAATTTTCACAACGAAGTTCAATATCGGAATTATAATTTTGCAGGAGATTTAGAGCAATTATTGTTGAGAACAGGAATTGGTTACAATTTATCCGAAAACAATAATAACCTATTGTTAGGCTATGCTTACATTCATTCAGAACCTTATATGATTGGAACGGATGAAAAATTGAATACCAACGAACACAGGATTTTTCAGCAATTTATAACTAAGCAACAATTTGGAAGAGTCAATTTCCAGCACAGATATCGTTTTGAACAACGGTTTATCGAAGAGGATTTCAAGATGCGTTTACGTTATTTTCTGTCTTTGAATGTTCTAATCAACAAAAAGGAAATGGAGAAGAACGCAATTTATGCTTCGGCTTATAACGAAATTTTCATCAATACTGAAGCCAATTATTTTGACAGAGATCGTATTTATGGCGGTCTTGGCTATTGTTTCAGTAAAAGTTTGAAAATGGAAGTGGGCGTAATGTCACAAATTCAGCAAAATTCCAGCAGAACCCAGTTTCAAATTATGTTTTTTAATAATTTGCCTTTTTAAGGATTGTAAACGATTTAAAGGTAATTAGTAAAATGGAGATAAAAAATTATAAAATTTCAAATTTCAAATTGATAATGAGAACTATGTTCTATGTAATGCTGTTATTTATTCTTGGGGTTAGTGTATTTATTGCAATATTTAAACTCTACGGGTTTTTCAACAACAGGTTGAAAGATGGATATATTGGAATTGGGTATTCATTACTTTCTGTTTATTTAATTTATTATTTCGGAACTATTTTCAAATTATTTTTTCAATATTACAGAAATGATGTAAATCGAAAAATTAGTATTGATTTTCAGAATAATAGATTAACAATAGACCATAAAGATATAGATTTTACTAAAACATTTACAGAGGAAAATTTGCAAACTATTGAATTTAATGTTTCCACTAAAGACTCAAAAAATCTTACTAGTGAATATGATTTTGTAAAGTTGACTACAATTGATGAAAAAGAATATTTTATCACAAATTTGATTTTGAATAGTTCGGAATTATTAGATGTTTTTCCAAAGGTTAAAAGAATAATAAAATTAAACTCGATAAATTATTTAAGATAATTTAAGATCAAAACCCACAAGAACTCAAATAAATTCATTCTTGTGGGTTTTTAAATTTAGTCTTTCGTATATCTAACTTAGTACCTCAAAAACTATTCTCCCAAAAACGGGTATCTATAATCTTCTGGAGTTACAAAAGTTTCTTTGATGGTTCTTGGCGAAGCCCAGCGCAATAAATTTAATGCTGAACCTGCTTTATCATTGGTTCCAGAAGCTCTTGCTCCACCAAAAGGCTGCATTCCTACAACGGCTCCAGTTGGTTTGTCGTTGATGTAGAAATTTCCGGCTGCATTTTGCAAAGCTATAGTGGCTTGCTCAATCGCATAACGATCTTGGCTGAAAATTGCACCTGTTAATGCGTATTCCGAAGTGCTGTCAACTAGTTTTAAAGTTTCAGCCCATTTTGCATCTTCATATACATAAATCGTCATTACTGGTCCGAACAATTCGGTTTCCATTGTAGTGTAATGTGGGTTCGTGGTCACGATTATCGTTGGTTCAATGAAATATCCCACCGATTTATCATAATTTCCACCTACGATAATTTCCGCATCTGTATCTTTTTTGGCTTGGTCAATATAACTCGCCAATTTATCGAATGAACCTTCGTGAATTACTGCTGTTATGAAGTTTCCAAAATCTTCAGGCGAACCTATTTTCATTGATTTTACATCAGTAATCAACTGTTTTTTAAGTTCTGACCACATACTTTGTGGAACGTAAGCTCTTGATGCTGCAGAACATTTTTGTCCCTGAAATTCGAAAGCACCACGAGCAATTCCTGTTGCCACTTGTTTCACATTCGCGCTTGTATGCGCTACGATGAAATCTTTTCCTCCAGTTTCGCCCACAATTCTTGGATAGGTTTTATACTTATGTATGTTGTTCCCAATTTTTCCCCAAATATCTTTAAATACGTGAGTAGAGCCAGTAAAATGAATTCCAGCAAAATCTGGACTTGCCAAAACTGTATCGGTAATCATCAAAGCATCACCAAAAACTACATTGATTACGCCATCTGGAACACCGGCTTCTTTGAAAACATCAATGATGATTTTTGCGGAGAAAACCTGGCTGTCGCTTGGTTTCCAAATCACGACATTTCCCATCATTGCAGCACTTGCCGGAAGATTTGCTGCTATGGCAGTAAAGTTGAAAGGGGTAATGGCGTAAACAAAACCTTCGAGCGGACGGTATTCCAGTCTATTCCAAACATCGGAAGTTGATTTGGGTTGGTCGCTATAAATTTGGGTCATAAATTCAACATTGTAACGCAAGAAATCAATCAATTCACAAGAAGCATCAATCTCCGCTTGAAAAATATTTTTGGATTGAGCAATCATTGTTGCAGCATTTATTTTTGCTCTGTAAGGTCCAGCAATCAATTCGGCGGCTTTTAAGAAAATAGCGGCGCGTTGTTCCCAAGCCATATTTGCCCATTTGGTTCTAATTTCAAGGCAATTTGCAATGGCTTTTTCAATATGTGATTTTTCAGCAAGATGATAGGTTCCCACAACGTGTTTATGGTCGTGTGGTGCGGTCATATTTCTTGTGTTTCCTGTTCTGATTTCTTCACTTCCAATATATAAAGGAACATCGATATTTGAATTCCACATTGTTTTATAAGCGGCTAGCACGGAAGCTTTTTCGGGAGAATTAGGCGCATACGATTTTACAGGTTCGTTTACGGCTTTTGGTACATTGAAAAATCCTTTAAGCATATCTTTATTTTTTTTTAAGAATTAGAAAATTTTCACAAAAGTACAAAGGTTTGTTTTAAAAATTCGAAATTAATGGTTTAAAATCTGAGGTTTCTGTTTTGGGTCTAGCCCAGATCGAAATGAAAACCCCGGACTGACAAAAGCTATTTTTTCCTGTGATTGTAGAGCGACCAAAGGAAGCTCATACAATTGCAATAGAAAAAAAGTTTTTTGAAGGAGGAGTTGTAATGTAGAGCTGGATAAAGCTTCTTAAATTAATTTAAGGCAAACGGAGCACACAATTTGAAGGTTGGCACAATCACTTTGAAATTTTTAGTGGAAGTAAAATTGACCATATTAAAATAGCCTTTCATTGCCCCATAAGGAGAAGCGAGCAAACAACCAGAATTATAAGTGTGTAATTCTCCAGGTTTTATAACCGGTTTTTTACCTATAACGCCTTCGCCGTCAACCACTTCGGTGTTGTGTAAAGAATCGAAAATTTCCCAATGGCGCGAAATTAATTGCACCGAATCCTTGCTGTGGTTTTCGATGGTGATTTCGTAACTAAAAGCAAAATGAATCTTATAGTTTTTAAAGTAAGTGCCTTCAAAACTAGTTAAAACCGAAATTTTTATGCCTCTTGTGATTTGAGAAACCATAGCAAAGTATTACGAATGAGTTTTATACTTGCAAATTTACAAAAAAAAGGGTTACTAGAACTTTTTTGAGAAATGTTTTTTAATTGGTAATTACAGTTGAATTTGCGGTAGCTTTTCCTACAACCTTTTGGTAGCGGTCATTGTTTTCGCGGTAATATACTAAAATGGTGTAATCATTTTCAGTTTGCCAGTAATTTCCGTCTACGGCATTTTCTCCGTCGATATTTCCTTTGTCGTCGGCGATTTGATATTGAAAATTCGTGAATCCTTGTTTGATCAGAATGGCTTTTTCGTAACTATTTTTTTCTGCATTGTAATCCATCTTATATTCGGGTGATAAACTGTAATTATTGAACATTCCTGTGATGTAAATGCCTTTATTTTTCATAAAAGTAGGCGCCGAAAGACTAAAATATACCCAGGCATAATCGGCTTCAATTTCGTTTTTTACCGCGCCAATGTTGCGAATTACAAAATTTCCATTCACATCCGGATTTAAGGTATAAGGGTAATTACCTCTGGCATTGTTGGTAAATAAATGAGAATTGTATATTCCGTTGCCAGAATCTATTCTTGAGATAGTATTGCCAGCGGATCTGATATTGCTGTTATCAAAATATAAAAATTCATTTCCCGCCCAAAATTGAGTTTCAGTATCGTACTTATAAATTAATTCATTGCCAATAGTGTATTGTGGAACGATGTTTTTGATGGCATTGTTCAATTGTCCGTTTTGGAACAAAGCAATTTTTATGTTTTTTATTGGGGTTTGGAAATTGATTGCTTGCGATTTTATAGAAAATTCGATATTGTGTTTGTGTTCTAAATAATTTGCAGTTCTTGCTCGCTTTATTTGCATAGGAATAGTTACGAGATCTTCGTAAACAATGAATTTTCGGGATAAAGCAACCTCTCGACTTTCGTCTAAAATTTTCAGAATGTAATTGCCGCTGATTCGCAGTTGCATAAACTGATTGGGAACAGGCAATATGTAGTGCGAATAAATTTGTAGAGTGTTGATTGAATTCTCGTATTGCATAATTCTTTGGCCGTCAAAACCTTTCATATATTCTGGTTTTGGAATTGCAGTTGGATTCCAATTATAGTCACAATGCACAATTTCGAAGTAATAATTAGCTTCATTGCCAAATAAGTCATCAAATTGAAATTGGAAACCATCACCTAATTTAAATATTGGAACAACATTTTCATTGCTTTGTACAAAAGAAACGGTTTTAATATTGTAAGGTGGCAGAACCTCGGTTTGGGTTTGTGCAACCGCCGAGGTGATTATAAAAAGTAATATTATTTTTCGAAAAATATTTTTAAGCATAATATTTTATAATTGGTGGGCAGTAAAATTAACGAATAATAGGTCAATATTATTTTAGCTTTTTAGAGGGGGTAAAAACCTCATTGTTTTTGCTTTTGATAATAAAATGCAGGAAGAAACAGCAGCAAAAAGATAGGTTGAATGAGAAATCGTCTGATGTAAAACAGTCCCATTTTATGTGTTTCGCCATTATTTAAAAGAATGAAAAAGAAAGCAGCGACTAGAATAACAAAAAAAATAAAATACAAAAAAGAAGCAAATTTTACCGCATCGATATCTTTGAACAAAACATAAATTATAGCGATTGAAAAAGCAGTATTTAGAAAATATCGGAAAAGTAAACCAAAAAATAATTGGAGATTTTCGATTTCTGGAATGGGTAAATTATAATAATCCGACTTAAAATAATGCAAAAAAGGGTCATAAAACAACATATCTTCACAGGCTCGAATTAAAACCAAGCCTAAGACTGATAAAAGCGTCAATGCAACTCGTATTTTATGATTTAGCAGTTTTTTTAGCATATTTCGAAAATTTATTAATCCAAATTATCCACATTACAAAAACTACTCCATAAATAAATAGAGGGAACAAAACATCATGTAAAAGTTTTTTCTGTGCTGGATAATGGTACATCAAAACACACAAAAGTGCAATTCTTGATACATTAAGAATATGAATGATGATGCTTCCTCCAACCACATAATAAATAGTAGCTTTTATTTTGCCTGAAAAGGAGATAATGAATGAAACGAACAAAATGATTACACTTATTGCATTGCACCCTTCTATGATTCGAGCTATTGATTTTTGATTGTAATAGAAATTTACTGCCGGTTCTTTTGAATTTGGGGCGGTTCTGACATCACAATTAAAGAAAAGCAATACGTCTTCAGTTTGTTGTGCAACTAGTTTTGTAAAAGTATCCGTTTCATTTTTGTTTACATCAAATTGTCCAAGATAACTTTGGTAAACAAATGTCAAAAGCAAATAAGTCAATAAAAATTTACCTAAAAATAGCAAAAAGGGTTTGTAAAGAATAAAATATTTTTTCAAAATGGAATTTTTAACAAATTTATATAAAATTTGAAAGGCACATTAAATACTTTTACAAAAAATAAATGATTATGACTTTCGAAGAATTAAAACCAAAAGTAACCGAAATTGTTTCTAATTCCAACACCTCTACAGAAGAAAAACTTTTAAAAATCTGTGAACTTCTCAGCAACTCCATTAATTACTACAATTGGGTAGGTTTTTATTTCGCGAATCACGAGACCAAAACCTTGCATCTTGGTCCTTATGTTGGAGCTGAAACAGATCATACGATAATTCCTTTCGGGAAAGGTATTTGTGGTCAAGTCGCGGTTTCCAATGCTAATTTTGTAGTTCCAGATGTGGCTGCACAAGACAATTATATTGCGTGTAGTTTTACCGTCAAGTCCGAAATTGTGGTTCCTTTATTTGTCAATGGAGAAAATATTGGACAAATCGATATTGATAGTCACGTTCTCAATCCTTTTACAGATGCTGACGAACGATTTTTGGAGTTTGTTTGCTCAGAAATTTCGAAAATGTATTAGATTCGAAATTGTTTATTAATTTATACGACCAAAATGATTGCTGTTAAATGGAGTGAAGAACTTTCACAAAAACAATAAAATGAAAAATAAAATAAATCTCTATTTACCAATAGCAATAGTAGTAGTTTTAGTAGGATTCTACGTCTATTCCAAAGTTCAAAAAAGCAATTGGGTTAAAGAAGCTCCTGCAATAAAATATACCGAAGAAAGGGAAAATCAAGTTTGGGGAGGCGTTTTAAGAGGTGATGATGCGGGTTTGTTTTATGGCACCCCTTTGTATGATTTAGCAGATGAAATGTCTGGTTTTTCCTTTTTGAGAAACCAAAATAAAATAGCAACACTCATCAGCGAACTGCCTCAAGAGTACATTAACTATCAAGAAGAAAAATATGGAAAGACGATTGGACATTTTGCCTTATTTACTGGCAATTATAAAGCAATACATCTTTTGTTGGATAGAGGACTCAATCCCAATGTATTAGATAAAAACGGTAGTGCAATTATTATTGATATAAATGATTTTTATGATAATGGTGCAGAGAAATTGCAATTACTAAAGCATATGATTAAAAAAGGGGCTAATGTTAATTTAGC
>CAMBHH010000114.1 GCA_945866505.1 Flavobacterium psychrophilum | reverse complement strand
GGTACAAAACTTCCAACGGAAAATTAGAAGCGGAGGCTTTGAGTTGGTCGTTTCCGTTGTCAATAGAAATTCCGCAGTCTTTTAGAATTTGAATGCTTTCTTCGTTTAAACGTCCTGATTTTTGAATTGCAATTTTTAAAGTACTCATTGTTAATTTTTAGTTTGTGGTTTTATTCCGCTTCGCTCCATACAATTCGGCTGCGCCTCGGGTGTGGTTTATGGTTGGAGGATTCAAGTCATAAAACAACGATTTATAAAATAAAAAACCCGTTTGATGTACTCAAACGGGTTTTAGAATATGATTTTACATCCATATCATTAACACATCGCTTGAGAGCAATACTGTAAATGATGGTGATGTAACTGAATTGATAACATAAATTTTATTTGATAGAACCTTTTATTCGATTGCAAATATAGTAGAAAATATAGTTATAAAGCAATTTTTATTTTAACTTAATGCAAGTAAATTGTTAAAAACCACCTGTAGTGTTGTTTCAGTTTAAAAAACAATTCAAACAGATGGTTTTAAATTTATAAACTTGAAAGAATATTATGCTTCAACAGCAACAGCATCTAATGAAGGTCCAGCAGCAACTAAACGTTTTCCTTCTTCGTTACCTGTATATTGCTCAAAATATTTGATATATCGAGCAGATAAATCCTTAGCTTTATCATCCCATTCGGCTTTATCAGCATAAGTACTTCTTGGGTCTAGGATTCCTTCGCTTACATTTGGTAAAGCAGTAGGGAACGTTAAATTCAAGAACGGAATAGTTTTAGTTTCTGCTTTATTGATATCACCGTTAATGATAGCATCAATGATGGCTCTTGTATTTTTTAAAGAAATTCTTTTTCCTGTTCCATTCCAACCTGTATTTACTAGATAGGCTGTTGCTTTGTGTTCTTTCATTTTACCGATTAATGTCTTAGAATACATTGTTGGGTGTAAGGTTAAGAACGCTTCACCAAAAGCAGGTGAGAAAGATGGTTCTGGAGCAGTAATTCCTCTTTCAGTTCCGGCCAATTTCGATGTATATCCACAAAGGAAGTGGTATGCAGCTTGATCCTCAGTAAGAACAGAAACTGGAGGCAATACACCAAATGCATCAGCAGAAAGATAGATGATTTTGCTAGCGTGTCCTGCTTTAGAAGGCAAAACAATTTTGCTAATATTATAAATTGGGTAAGAAACTCTAGAGTTTTCAGTGATAGAATGATCATAATAATCAATAGCTCCATACTCATCAACGATAACATTTTCTAATAATGCGTCTCTTTTGATTGCTCTCCAAATGTCTGGTTCATTGTTTTCGCTTAAGTCAATTACTTTAGCATAACATCCCCCTTCGTAGTTGAATACGCCGTTGTCGTCCCAACCGTGTTCGTCATCACCAATTAAATATCTTTTTGGGTCAGCAGATAGTGTAGTTTTTCCTGTTCCAGAAAGACCAAAGAAAACTGCAACATCACCCTCTGAACCTACGTTAGCAGAACAGTGCATAGAAGCCATACCTTTAAGCGGCAAGTAGTAGTTCATCATAGCGAACATTCCTTTTTTCATTTCACCACCGTACCAAGTACCACCAATAATTTGGATTTTCTCAGTAAGATTAAATAATACAAAATTTTCTGAATTCAAACCTTGCGCTTTCCAGTTTGGATTAGTAGCCTTAGAAGCATTCATTACAATGAAGTCTGGTTCGCCAAAGTTTTCTAATTCATATATAGATGGTCTGATGAACATATTAGTTACAAAGTGTGCTTGCCAAGCTACTTCCATTACGAAACGAACTTTAAGTCGAGTGTCAACGTTAGTTCCACAAAAAGCATCTACAACGTATAATTTAGGTGAAGTTGAAAGTTGCTCTAAAGTAAGTGCTTTCAAATCGTCCCACACTTCTTTTGTTGTTGGATAGTTAGGAGAACTAATTCCGGATTCTTTATCCCAACAAATGGTATCCTTAGAAATATCATCTTTTACAATATATCTATCTTTAGGGGAACGACCTGTAAAAATTCCTGTTTTAACAGCAACGCATCCTGTATCTGTCACAGCACCTTTTTCAAAACCTTTTCTTTTATGAGACACCTCAGCTTGATACAATTCTTCATAAGAAGGATTATATGACACTTCGTGATAGCCTGTAATACCTAAACTGTGTAATTCCTGAATAATTTTAATGTTTTTCATGATTCAATTTTTTTATTTGTGTTATCCTTTAAATTCTTTACCAAAATTAAGAAATTCCCATCCAATAAACCTGATAATTATCATATTTCTAAAAAATCTACGAAAACGATTTCTTTGTTTTCAAGGCTTCGCGAGGTTTTTTATATGATAATTATCATAGCAGCTAAATTATTAATCCTTAATTTTGACACAAATAAAAAAAAGATTTTTTAGATCTCATTTACCAAATTATGCTAGACGAACCACAAAAAATAATCGAAGATACTAAAGCACAATCAGTATTAAATTTACTGACTGAGATTGGAGAGATGATGATTACTAGTGGTGCGCATACTGCAAGAATCATTCGAAATTTAGAGCGAATTGCTATAGGTTTGGGTTATCATTGTGAGTTGGTTTTGACCTATACTGGTATTGTAATATCGGTTTACAAACAAAATAAATTTAAGGTTCTTACCTTAGCTAAAACCATAAAAACGAAAGGTTTAAATTTTGAAACTATATCAGAAATTAGCATTTTGTCTTGGGACGTTTTTGAAAACAAGATTTCGATCGAAGAAATTAAAGCGATATTAAAACAAATAAAAGCCAAGAAAGTGTATTCAGATTTACAATTATATGCTTTGGCTCCATTTGCCAGTGTGGCACTATGTATGTTATTTGATGGAGATTGGTTGCAATCCTTACTAGTTTACTTTTCTACCTTATTTGGCTATTATGTTAGAAGATCTTTAATGCTAAAGCACCACAATCATATGGTTGCTTTTTTTATTGGTGCAACCCTATCTACTTTATTCATTCATTTTTCTGGTGTATTTTTTAATATTCAAGTAAAAGAAGCTCTTGTGGTGTCTGTTCTATACCTAATCCCTGGAGCGGTATTGATTAATGCGTTTATTGATTATTTAGAAGGGTATTTTGAATCGGGTACGGCACGATTTATCTATAGTCTAATGCTTATTTTAATGATTGCTTTCGGTTTCTTCACTTCGGCAATGATTTTTGAAATACCATTAATCAATGAAATAAATGCATTTGATTTATCGAAACTGCAAATACAAATTCGAGAGGCATTTGAACCACAAGGTTTGGGTATTGAGATTTCTAAACTGATTTTCGGAGGAGTTACTTCCTTAGGCTTTGCACTCATGTTTAACACGCCAAAGAGAGCATTATGGACCGTATTTTTGCTTGGAGCAGTTGGATATTTGATTAAATATATTTTGTTTTCAGAATTAGATATTAATCTTATTCTATCGATTTTTGTTGCTTCTTCCTTTGTTGGCATTTCAGGAATGTATTTTGCTCACCGAGCTCACACTCCTCCTATCATTTTTATGATTCCAGCTGTGATCAATATGATTCCTGGATTGATAAGTTATGAATTTATGATGGGAATGATTGCCTGGATAAGTAATGACAACGGTCAGAAGCCAGCAGTTGAAGAAGTGATTCAAACCTTTTCTTATGGAATTTCGACCGTATTTATTCTATTTGCCCTTGCTTTTGGAGTTGCTTTTCCGGTTGTAGTTTTCAAGTCCTACAGCGTAAAGGGAAAAGATTTGAACGTTTTAATTAAAAAAATGTTTCAAAGAAACTAGAGAGTTGATTATTGCTTTAACAGAAAAGGCTTGATTTCTTTTTTCGGAATGTACTAAATATTTGGGTTTGAAATCAAATCGTCTAGATTTGCAGTTATGCAAGAAATACTTTGTGTTAAAAATAAAAGTGTAAATAATTTCATTATTTGTTTGCTTTTAGTAAAAGTCGTTTTACTCTAACGATTAATTCGTTAGGACTAAAAGGTTTTGTGATAAAATCGTCGGCTCCCAAGTTGAATGCTTCCAATGCGGTCTTCTCCAACCCAATTGCCGACAGTATAATTATTGGAATATTTAATTTCAATTCTACTTTTACTTTATTAGTAATATCAAGACCAGTAAAATAGGGCATCATAATATCTGAAATAATGATATCTGGATTTTCAGATTCAATCTTTAGAATTGCCTCTCTACCATCTGAGCAGGCTATGACGGAGTAGCCTTCTTTTACAAGCCTAAACTCCATTGTTTTTAGCATCATCAAATCATCCTCGGCAATTAGTATTTTCATTCTATTGATATAAATAAATATTATTTTGTTAATTTTTTTACAAGGTCGATGTATCAAAAAGGTTAAACTAATCTAAACATTCATTGTTTGTTTTGTGCAAACCGTCTATTCCAAAATCATCCGTCATAACGCTCATATCTGCCTAAAATGGATATTTTTTTAGCTTCTGAACTTAGAAATTTACGACATATTGTCGTGAACAATTAGTTCCTCGATTGCTCTTTGACAAATCGAAATAAAACTTTCAACTTGATCTTTCCAGATAAAACTCGCCGGATTACTATCTATTTCGTTTTCAATCCACGTTGCGATTTCAAGTCCTTTTGCAATTCCCATTAAACCTAATGATGACCTTAATTTATGTACTCCTTCTTTTAATTTGACACTGTTGTCACAATTGTTAGCTTCTTCTATGGATTGTAATACCTCAGGGGTTTTTTCTATAAAAAGGGCAATCATTTCGTTAATACAATTTTGATCATTTTCTAAAAATTCATTCAAATGCTTTAAATCAAAAATTTTTTCATTTTCGTGTGTTTGAAGTGATGTTTTGATTTTTGAATCCTCTTGAAGATTATGGTATATTTTTTCAAGCAATTTAAAAGAATTAAATGGTTTGGAGAGATAGTCATTCATTCCAGCATCCAGACACTTTTTTTCTTCGCCTAAAGTAGCATGTGCGGTCAATGCAATGATAGGAATATTGGCCTTTTCTCCATAATGCTTCCTAATATAACGAGTCACATCTCGTCCGTCCATTTCGGGCATTTGAATATCCATTAAAACAATGTCGTAATTGTTTTCCTTAATTTTTTCAAGCGCTATTTTGCCATTATCTGCAATATCTATTTTTTTGTTCCATTTTTCAAATATATTGATAGCCAAAAGCTGGTTTAGATCGTGATCCTCAGCCATTAAAATATTCAGATTTTTTAAGAAATCAGGCGATAATTGTTCTGATTCTTTTACTTTTTTAATGGTCCCGACCTCTACTCCCTTTTTATATTTGATAGTAAATGAAAATTCACTCCCTTTTGAAAGTTCACTTTTTACAATAAGATTACCTCCCTGCAAGTCAATAAGTTTCTTGGTTATGGTAAGTCCCAACCCTGTACCTCCATATTTCCTGGTAGTATCATTTGAAGCTTGGTTAAAACTTTCAAATATTGAGGACAATTTATTAGAATCGATGCCAATGCCTGTATCAATTATCGAAAATTCCAGACTTGTTTCAGACTCGGTTTCATTTGATTGTGAAACAAAAATCTCTACATACCCTTTTTCTGTAAATTTTATTGAATTTCCTACTAGATTTATCAATATTTGAGATAACCTTGTGGGGTCACCTATCAAGAAATTATTAATATCCGAATCTATTTCGCACAACAATTTAATCTTTTTTTCTTTTGCCTTGGGTTCAAATAATTCAATAACGGTATTCACCGCTCGAGACAAAGAAAAATTCACCGCTTCAAAAGTCATCTTGTTGGCATCAATTTTAGAAAAATCCAAGATGTCGTTAATGATTACCATTAAGTTTTCGCCAGCGGACTTTATGGACTTAACACTTTGTTTTTGGTTTGAATCGAGTTTTGTATCCTCAAGAATATTGGCAAACCCAATTATTCCGTTCATTGGTGTACGTATTTCGTGACTCATGTTTGCCAGAAACTGTTCTTTTATCCTAACTGATTGTTCTGCTAAATCCTTCGCCTGAATTAATTGCAGTTCAATTTCTCTTTGCTCTGTAATATCTTGTATTGTGCCAAGAATCTTGTAAGGTTTGTTATTTTCGTCTTTCAAACATTTTAAATATTCTTTTACATATTTTACAGTGCCTTTTCCGGCAGTAATTCTACGAACAAACTGCAACGTACTATTTGAAGACTTCACTTTAGTAATGTTTTTTCTAAATATCCTTATGTCTTCTGGTTGAACACCCGATTTAAAGTAATCGAAAAACAAGGTTTCTTTCTTGTCTACTTCGAGAATATTTAACAATTCATCTGAATAGTAAAAGTCCTTCTCATCTGTTAAGTTGATTTCCCAACTTCCAATTTTTGCCAGTTTTTGCGCTTCGGAAAGCCTTTCGGCATTGATTTTTAATTCCTGCTCCGATTTCCTTCGCAGCATTAGACTTTCATAAAGCTTCATGGCATTTCTTATACTTTGCGATATACCGTCAGGAGTCAAAAGTGTCTTCGGAATATAGTCTGACGCCCCACCTAAAACAGCTTGGCTAGCAATTTTTTCATCTCCTTGAGATGTAATAAAAATTACAGGAGTATCAATATTATTATCTCTAAGTTTTCTTAAAAAACTAATACCATTGGCGTCAGGCATCAAATAATCTAAAAAAATCAGGTTGTATTGTGATGATAAAATTTTTGCAAAACCTTCCTTCGCTGTATAGGCACTTTCCACATCGGCGATAATACCCGACTGGGAAATGGATCTTCTTAACGCTATAGAATCGATTTCGTCATCATCAATAGACAAAATTTTTAATGGAACGGCCATATTTTATTTTATAAATTCATTGATATTTCTATAGTTTAAAAGTACTGAAAAAAGCTTATTAAATCTTGCATCGTCTTTATGCTAAAAGATATACAAGGCTCTATTAAAATTACTGCCCTCTATTATGCTTGATTCATAGTCCTTATCTGTTGCTTCGAACAATAAAATTGGTTTCAAAATGTTGTTCACCTTTTTTTTACACAATTTAATTGATACCGTTGCTGTGCTATTGATAATTATTAATTTAAGTAAAGATATCACTTTTTTACACCACCCAAAAAAAAAGGCTTCTTTCTCACTTTTTGCCAAATTTAAAGGCAGTATCATTCCCAACTTTACAAAAATACTCTTACTACTAATTATTTTTATTATTCTCCAATAATGCTATATTCCATTTCGCAAAAGGAAAATTTATTCTACAATTTTACATTTCGCACAACTGCCAAAAATTTTGGAGGGTAGCAACTGAGGTTAGAAACTTCTCGAAAGACAATGGTTTTAAAATGTATCCTGCAACATTAAGATTATAGGCGTTAATTTTGTCGCTATCCTCGTTTGATGTTGTCATTACAAATACTGAAATGTGTTTTAATCTTTCATTTTTTCTAATTATGGTTAGAAATTCAATTCCATTCATTTTTGGCATATTTAAATCCAAAATAATGATTCTAGGTAAAGGAATAATATGCTCCTCTAACATTTTTAGGGCTTCTACCCCGTTATTAGCTACAAAAATTGGATTCTGAATGTTGTTTTTAGTGAAGGCTCTTTTTACATTCATTACATCCACTTCATCATCTTCTACTAACAATATGTTCACTAGTTTTGTCATGGTTTTAATTTTTTAATTTTATAATTTTCGGCCAATTTACAATAAATATTGACCCCTTGCCTTCGGCAGGAAAATATTCTACTTTTCCTCCTACCATTTTTACTATTTTTTTACTAATTGTAAGTCCTGCTCCTGTAGTTTCTAGCACATCTTTTGAATTGGCGGTGTAAAATATATTAAAAATTTTATCCTTAACACTATCGCTGATTCCTGGACCGTCGTCGCTAATCTTTATTTCATATTCGGTTTCATTTTCAACTATTTCCAAATACACGTTTCCTTTTTCTTTATCGTGAAATCGAACGGCATTGTCAAGCAAGTTAAACAAAACCTTTTGAAGTTTTTTTCCCAAAGTTTCAAAACTTTCGTTTCTAAGGTAATAGTTTAGATGAAATTCTACATTTTGCTGTTCTTCAATAATCAAGATGCTATCGTTAACCAATTTTGGAAGGTTCACTTCGTATAGTTCCATTTCTATTGAATTTACTCTGGAAACTTCTAGCAATGCATTCATCATACCCTCAAGGCGACTGATCCTGTTTTTCAATAATTCGAAGTTGTTAAGAACGTCTTCACTTACGTTGCTCCCCAAATCTTCTTCTATCCAATTAGTTAAATTTGAAATAGCTCTTAACGGAGCTTTAATATCATGCGAAACTATATATATAAAATCGGCATATTCTTTTTTAAGTTCTTCTAATTCGGTCTGATAATCGATTTGTATTTCATCCATATTCTCTTACTTTGGAATTCTAAAAACAAAATTTGCGCCTTGGTTTTCTTCTGATTCTATGTATATATTTCCTCCTTTTTCTTCCACTATCTTTTTTACGATAGACAATCCTATTCCAGTACTTTCTAATTTATCACGAGCTTCTATAGTTTGAAAAATTCCAAATACTTTTTCGTGATATTGTGTTGCAATTCCCGGACCATTGTCAGAAATAGAAAATTGATGGAACTTAGGTACTGATTTATAAAGACAGCTTATTATTCCCAATGGCTTGTCATTGTATTTCACAGCATTGCCAATTAAGTTACTAAAAATCTGGTATAGTAATATTTTTTCACTGTGAATAGTAGGCATATTTTCACCAATATGAACTTGAAATCCTTCAGATGGTACTATTGACTCTACGACACTTTTTAGCGTACTTTGAATATCAACAGTTTCCTTTTCAATTTTAGTTCTGCCTATTCGGGAATAGTCGAGCACGCCGTTAATAAGGTTTTCCATACGCTGTACACGTCCTCTTAACATGGTGAAATTTTTACTGATATCTTCCGACATTTCGGGCATATCTTCTAAAATCCATTCCGCAAGATTATTAATAGCGCGAAGTGGCGCCTTGAGATCATGAGAAACCACATAGGCAAATTGGTCTAACTCTTCATTATTTTTTTTCAATTCGAATAATGCAGTAATGAGGTTCTGCTGCTGCTGCTTATCATTTGTTACATCGCGAGCAATACAATATAAATTTCCAGTTTCAAAATCAGTTGATGCATTCCAGCTTAAAATTATATAATCTCCGTTTTTACATTTAAAACGATTTTCGAAACTAATTGAAATTTCCCCATTTGAGAGTTTATCAACTTCAAAAAATGTTTTTTCCAGATCATCAGGATGTATGTAATCTGAAATTGCTTTACCTTCCAACTCCCCAATAAGATATCCAAGGGCACGAGTAATTGCTGGATTAACCTTAATAAAACAATGAGAAACACTTATTATACATACCAAATCAACTGAATAATCTATAAAATTATAATATTCTTTTTGGGTTGCAGCAAGATCGAAATTGTTTTTTCGCATCTGCAACAGCACAACAACTTGGTCTCCTAATAAACGAAGTGCGTTTCTTTGTTCCTGATTAAGTGTTTTTGATTTGGTATCTATAACGCAAAGTGAACCCAAATTAAATCCGTTACTATCCTTGAGAGGTGTACCTGCATAAAATCTGATGTTGGGATCTCCAGTGACCAAGGGATTATCAAAAAAGGTTTCATCATCTAAAGCATCATTAACTTCGAATAAATCATCATTCATAATTGTGTATTGGCAAAAAGAGATTTCTCTTGGCGTCTGGGAGACATCAAGTCCTACCTTTGATTTAAACCATTGTCGATCGTGATCAACCAAACTGACCAAAGCTATTGGGGTTTCACATATATAAGCGGCCAACTGCGTTATTGAATCATATTCTTTTTCACTTAAGGAGTCCATGATTGAATAACTCGCTAAAGCTTTAAGTCTTTCTCTTTCGTTAGCGGGTTTAGGAATTTTCATCATCTTTGAAATAATTTTTTTTTGTGGGATTTAATAGTTTTTTTAGAATTATTAACCCTAGCTTTTCAACAAATATAAAAATATTTTATATATAAAGGTTTTTTTAGTTCCTACTTTTTGTTAGCGAAAAGAAAATATGGCTTCTTAATTACGATAATTGTTTTAATTTATTAATATTCCGCTATATTTCGACCTCAATTTTGTAAATTCAAAATCAAAATAAACTCTTCTTCCATCGATTATTGTCCCTTTTTTTAATATTTGCGTCATTAATCCATTATTATCAAAACTCTTAAATTGGGTGCAAAACTCCAATAAGTGCCTTCTAGTAGGTTATTTTTTTTTGGAGTCAATAGGTGTTTTTTATAGCGTATTTTTCATCTGACGAGTTGGATTTTGATTTTATTCTATCTATCTTTATATCCTAAATTTTTGTAGGAATTTACAAAATGCCCCTTAAACATAAAACACCTGCGCCACCGATTATTTTTATGATTCCAGCTGTGATCGATATGATTTCGCGATTTATTAATTGAGAATTTATAATGAGAATGATTGATTGGATAAGCAATGATTAAGGGAAAAGACTTTATCGTTTTATTTATGAAGAATAACGAATAAGCTTAATGATTAAACTAATTTTAAAATTGATATATTATGTTCGAATGGTTTAAATTTTTATTCACACCAACAGATGAGCCAGAAATGACACAATCATTAATTGTGTTATTTCTGGCTATAAGTGTTGGTTTTTTTGTTGGAAAAATCAAGTTTGGAAATATTTCCTTAGGAGTCTCAGCCGTAATGTTTGTTGGTCTTTTTTTAGGCCATTTAGGTTTTACCATGAATTCTGAATTACTTCAATTTGTTCGTGAATTTGGTTTGATTTTATTTGTCTACGGAATTGGTATTCAAGTCGGACCCACATTCTTTTCCTCGTTTAAAAAAGAAGGGCTTATTTTTAATGCATTGGGAGTTGGAACCGTATTTCTCGGAGGAATTATCACCTACTTAATTCATCTATTTGCCAATATAAAAGTAGAAAATGCCGTTGGATTAATGTCGGG
>CAMBHH010000113.1 GCA_945866505.1 Flavobacterium psychrophilum | reverse complement strand
TTTTGAAGAACTGAGTGCTGCTTGGTGCAGTTTCACGCATTGCATTAGTAAAACTCAATGATGTTGATGTTGCTTTTACTATAAATCCTTGTCCTACTTGAATTGTTCCGTTTGGATTTCCTAATCCGCCATTTCCTGGACCAGTTCCAGCACCACCTGCCGAGGTGTATGTAGCATAAGCTGTTCCACTTACTCCATTTGTTTTTCTCCAAAAATACAAAGTACCAGCAGTGGAGTTGCCACTTAAGAAAAGATCAGCACTTATTGCAGAAGGATAAGGATTTCCTACTGAAACGTATTTATTGGCAGTAAGAAGGGTTAGTTCTATTGGTCCATTGTTGAGTGTACCTGTAAACACACCAGGATAAGCTAGGGTTTCATTCCCTAAATAGTAAGCTGTACTAGTACCAAGTTGTCCTGGCTTCTCGTTTGGCATACGAATTAAAAACCCTCTACCTGGTAAAAAGGAATTGGTTTGAGGATTTATTGCAACATAAAGGTCGCTCAAGGGATTGTAAACATAAAAACGACTTGGCGATACTGCTGAAGTCAATGGTGAAAATTCTAACAGGTTTTGTGCTGTTACCGGTGATGACCACATCGTATAATCTAATCGCTTTAAGTCATTGCTGTTACGTGTTACTGTAGCAGTTCCAGAACCTGAGTTCGTGTTTGCTGCACTTGTTTGAATCAGGTTAGCGTTGTTTTCTACTGTTATGGTACCGTTGTTTACCAATTCGTCTGCAACTGTAATATTAGTTCCTGAAGCAACTGTTACTGTTTTGCCTGAATTTATGATCAAAGTTTTAGCGGCAAATGGCACTTGAGGTGCACCAGCTCCTGTACTGTACGCTGCGTCTATAATAGCACCTACTACTGAAGTTGGCGTACCATTTGTCCAAGATGTACCGTTCCAAGTTGTAGAATCAGTTATTACAAAATCCCCTGCTGAAACTGCTGTTAGAATATTGTAGTTATCGGTATCTGTAGGAACATAATCAGCCGTTACAGCATAAGTCCCTGAAGCGGTTTGAGTAGCTGCACCACCTGTTAGTATGTTTGTTACTAATCCTGGCGCTGAAAAGACAGAAGCAATTACGGTAGCGCTTTTAGCTGAATTCGTATAAGCAACTGGCGAATTAGATACCACTAAAGTAACTGTTGGTGTGGCTTTGCGAAGCGTAAAAGCAGTAGCACTTGAACTTGCCGCCTCATAATTTGCATCTGCAGCTACAGAAGCGGTTACTGTATAAGTACCAGCATTGCTTGGTGGTGTTGCGCTAGCAGCATAGACAGTTGGATCTACTCCAGCATAACTGTAGCTCACAGAACCCGTAGAAGGTGTGGTAACGGTATTAGGGCCCACAGGACTTCCAGTATAAGAATATACCCCAATTATTGGCTCAATTGTTGGTGTGGCTTTGGTGATTACAAAGTTACCTGCTGATGCACCTGCTACTGCACTGTAATTGGTTGATGTTGCAATATCCGCAGTGACAGCATATGTTCCTGCATTGGTAGGCACTGTTGCTGAACCATCATACAATACATTGCTTACTAGGCCGCCACCGGTACCGCTTACTGTTGCCGCTATTGATGAACCCGTATAGTTCTGTGGTGAATTACTTATTGATAAGGTTGGAGCTACTTTGTCCACAGTTACTGTGAATGGGGTACTCACACTGCTGCAAGTAGACGTACTATTTCTAACTGAAATATTACCTGTATAAGTACCTGCATTTGCCCCTGCAGGAATTGCTATTGTAATAGGACTTCCAGAAAGTGTTGCATTTGTTACCGCTGCAAAACTATTAGTAGGACTTGCATTCCAAGTAATACTGTATTGGTCAGGTGAACCCGTTGTAGCGCTATAGTCTAAAGAAGAGTTTTGTGCACTTCCCGAATAGCTTACGCCTGTTGCTGTAGCGCTTGCTGTTATTGTTGGCAATGCATTTACCGTTAAATCAGCGCCATTATTTGAACCAACTATACTAGGGTTATTGTTTACGACTCTAATTCTGTAGGCAGTTCCAGCAGAAGTATTGGATGGAATGGTTGCTGTGATTGGTGAAACCCCCGTACCAATGGTAACTGGTGCCGCAAAACTACCTGTAGCATCTGACAATTGTGCGGTAAAAGTACCCGAAAACGAACCTGCCGACGTGTACGGCACCGAAACCGTTGTTCCTGAACAGTAAGTAGTAGGTGTGATGGCAGATGTGCTAATATTTAAGGTGTTCGCTATGGCATAAGTCCTTGATGCAACAGGTAAATTAATACCCGTAATTGTAGTGACATTAGGTGTCCCGGTGGTAGTACCTGTAATAGGAACAAAAATAGAACCATTGAATTGATATGCGTTACCAGTACTTGGCGCTGCAACCAGATTTGCACCTGAATCAGCAGTATCCCACTGAAATGCCACTGTTGATGTAGTAGCAGTAGCACAGGTTACAGCCCATAATGAATTCGTAGCGTTGGCTGCCGGTGTATATGTTGGGGTATAAGTTGCATTATTAACTGCACCCACAGTATATATTGAAGGTGCTGAACCAGTATTAGTAATCGTTAAAGGATTATAGGTACTTGAATCTCGACCAACATGAAAAGTAAAAACACCACCACCAAGTGAAATTTGCCGTTGTGCTCTACCCGTGCCGTTAGTAATAAAATGGCTACTTAAAGAACCCCCAGTGAATGTTCCAGCAGAGGGGACTATATAATTGAAATTGTCAAGTGTGATATTCCCATTGGTTAAGGTTGTACTGGTAACTGTTACTGCACTTCCCAACGTAACGCCACCTGAACCATTAATGGTAATGTTACTAACAGTTCCTGAAAATGCACTAGCCGGTATAACTATAGGACTGGTATTAGCAAATACTATGGCTGCAGAGCCGTTAGTTGCATTAATGACCACATTACCCGCTTTGGTTATAGATGAAGACCCTGCAAAAGTGATAGTATTGCTAGAAACACCAAGAGAACCGGTACTCGAACCACTTAATGCTAAAACACCATTAATCTGAATAGAAGCGGCTCCAGCCGCTAATGTTACATTAATACCAGTGTTGAAGACACCTATAGTTAAATTATTTAATACAGTCGCATTGGCGGCGCCCACTGGTAACTCATGTCCTGTAGTAATATTAGTTCCTCCATTATAATTCACGTTCACTGTACCAGCAAATGTCGGAGCTGCATTTATTGTACCTGTCCCTCTAAAAATAGTTGTACCTGTTGCCATCGTTATAAGAGCACCTCCGGCTGATATACTACCAGACGTTAGATTTAAACTCGTATTCAGGGTTATTGCCTTATTAATAGTCACACCAGCAGTATTGGCAATCCCTAAAACACCAAGGTTGGTTGTTGTCATATTTGCTCCAGGAAAAGATTGTGCTGCTGTACCACTCAAATTTATTCTTCCTGTAGTATTACAATTGATAGTTCCATTACCCCCTGTATAAGTACCAGTAATAGTTAAAACGACACCAGCATCTACAGTAAGATTACCACCACCGCTTAAATCAAGATTTACTATTGTTTGATTGGTTGATATTCTCAATGTACCCCCACTATTTACGGTTACATTATTAGTTGCTGGTATAGTTGTACCATTAGTTCTATTTAGCCTCAAAGAGCCCGCACTAACTGTTGTTAGACCTGTGTAAAGGTTTTGCGCAGTTAAAACTACATTACTATTTTGCAAAATGGACAAACCGCCGCTACCTGAAATAACCCCTGATATCGTTAATGTTTTTGCGTTATTACCATAGACATTTACTGGACCACCACTATTATTAAGTGTCCCGCTTAATGTTAAATCACCGTTTACAGGATTAATCTCTAGTGGGTCTGCTGCATCACCATCACCAGCTATAGCCAATGACAATGTGTGACTTACCGCTGATAAATTTTCTATTTTAGGATCTGCAGTGCTATTGTCAAAGAAACGAATAGGATTTCCTGAAATAGTCCTTGAGACAGAACTTCCAGCTCTAAATTCTAAACGATGCGTATTTAAAGTTCCGGCAGTATCATTATTCATAGCAGTCTGGTTATTGTTATCAAAAAATAACACACCGAACCCAGCGGCTACTGCACTGGTTCCGTTCCACCAGTTATTTGCATCAGCCCAATTTCCATTTGTAGCTTCATTTCTCCAACCAAAAGTAGTTTGGGAGTAAGCATTGGACAGTAACAATGTAATACAAAAGGCAAGTAATAATTTTTTCATAATTGTTGTTTATTGTTAAAAAATAATTGATTCATTAAAAGTTTTATTTAATAATACATATTGTGCGTGACGCATTTAAAAATGTTATAAAATATTTTTGTCTTAAACAAGAAAATTTAAATACTACAAAATACAGTTGTTAAAAAACTGCGTTGAAGGCGACTAAAAACATGTTTTTTTATACAATCTGCTTTTTAAAAATATTTTTATTTGGGATACTAAATTTTATTTGGCGTAAAATTAAATACTAATCAAAACAAAAGATTTCAAATTTAAATTTTTTGTTTCGACAAAAAAAGTGTCAAATCAGTCATTTAATAGGTCAAATCAATCATTGCCTATGCTTTAAAGCTAACTGAAAATGGCATAGAGAAATTTAATAAATAAATCATCAATACTTTATAATAAAATTTTGCTACTGACTGATTTGCTGACTGAGAAATGGGCTCAATAAAATAAAATATTGTATTCACCATACAGGCTAAATGAATTACAAAAAAATTTCAAGGTTAAACAAAAATAATGAAAGTTTATTCTTTTTAACCGTTTAATATTTTAATACCAGAACGTTACATAATGATGCTCAATGGGATGCACTTCATTCAAGCTGGTGCTTTTTTCGGCAATTCGATTGCTATGGCAAGCCAAAATCTTATTGAAGAAAATTATAAGCTTTTTACTGTGGCTGAACATTGATTTTTACTCTTCTATTCAACATCTATTGCTATAATTTGTACACGGCAGTCTTTCTGTTCGCTTTTTTTTGTAATTTTAACGCAGAAAATTGTCGTATGAGAATATTTATTAGCTTTTTGTTGCTTGCCATAGTCTTTCCTGCTTTTTCGCAAGAAAAAACAAGTTCAGAAGTTGCGCCAAAAACAAAAATAGATTCGCTCTATAGAGAAGACCAGTTCTATTTTAGTTTTACGCTGAGTACTTTACAAAACAAACCCAAGAATGTATCACAAGACAAGTTTTCTTCGGGTTTTTCGTTTGGATTCCTGAGAGATTTTCCAGTTAACAAGAATCGAACTATTGCCATTGCACCAGGCATTGGTTTTGCCTACAATTCCTTCAATCAAAATCTACAAATTTCGCAACTAAATCAAACTACGCTATATACCATTCTCGAATCGAACAGTTCTTATGACAAAAACAGATTCAGTCAATTGCTTGTTGAACTGCCTCTTGAATTGAGATGGCGAAACTCTACTTACGAAAGTCATAAATTTTGGCGAATTTATGGTGGATTCAAAATGGGCTATCTGCTTTACGACAAATCGATATACAAAGATGTTTCCGACAAAATAGTAGTGTCTAAAAATAGCGATTTCAATTCATTTCAATACGGAACTTATGTTTCAGTGGGTTATAATTCGATAAACATATATGCAAACTATAGCTTGAATCCGTTGTTTCAAAATGCAAAAACCAATGGTGCGTCAATAGATATGAATTCACTAAATATTGGAGTTATTTTTTATATTCTATAACCAAAGATGCAACAAAAACAACTGCGGTATTGTACCTAGGACAAAGCCAATGACCAACTCCTTAGGCGTGTGCGCTTTCATTTCTAATCTAGAGGACGCTACAATACCATTCATCAAAACAAAAAAGGCAATCCAATAATGCGCTGAGAATTGATTGTGAATGCTTAAACCGATAACAAAAACCGTTAAAGCACTAATAGCTACTAAATGAAGACTGGCTTTTGTTTTAAAAAACAACAAAATTAATGCGATAACTATACTGACCAATCCCCCTAAAAAGAAAAAGTGAAATTCTGGAAAATTATGTAAAGTGATACTTTTTCGAATTAATATAATAGTTAAAAAACACTGTATTGCTAGTGGTATTTTTCGCTGTGAAATACCAGCAACCATCATAGAATCGACTTGTCCCATCGAACGTAACAAAAAAAAGAAGAGAATTGGGAGTATAATTGTGATGATACTTATCTGAAGAATAGCAAAATATTTTTCGAAACTTGTGTAATATGTCGGATTGCGAAAGAAATAAAAAAAAGCGGCATATACCGGAATAAATATCGGGTGGAATACATAAGAAAAAAAAGGGAGGGCTTTTTTTGAAATCATTTATTAAAGATAGGTACTTGTTGAATTGGGTATTGGGTATTGGGTGTTGACTAATAATCGGGTTTGCGGCGATTTTTTTTAATTTCCGCTGCGTTCATTTTCCCCTTAATTCGCTTTCTTATGACCGATTTTGGGATTTTTGTAGCTTTCCTGATTTTTGGAATTACTAATCCGGCAGTAATGAGATCTAAAAAACGTTTGGTTACAATGGCTTTGTTTTTAAGTTGACTCCGGTCTTCATCGCAATTCAAAATCAAAATTTGCCCGGATGTCAATCTTGTTTCCAGTTTCTTTTCTAACACTACTTTTTCTTCCTCGGACAATCCTTGTGAATTTTTTAAATCAAAAGACAAGACTACTTTCGAGGAAACTTTGTTCACGTTTTGACCACCTGCACCACTACTTCGAACAGCTTTGAACACTAATTCTGATCGCAATTTTTCTGTTTCCAAAACTATTGGGGTTGATGTGGAGGTTTCAATAAATCATTTACCGTTTTTACAGGATTGAAGGTAAGTAAAGGCACCTCAACAAAAACAGTCAGCCAATTGGCCATCGCTCCGTTCCACAAGCCAGGTAATTCATAACTTTTAAGTGGTTTCCCTTTTTGGGTTTTCTCAACAATAAAACCGCTATTGTGATCGATAAATTGCGTCAAGTCGAATTTCTCGTTTTTATAATTTCGAATACCACAAACCAAATCCACTGGATTGAAATGTGTAGCGCTTTTTAAGATTTTAACTTGCGCAGTATTTTCTAAATCTACCTGTGAAGACTCCACAATTTGCAATGAAAGATTTCCTTTTACATCCCTAACCCAAAAAGGTCCGCCGCCTGGCTCACCTTCGTTTTTTACCATTCCACAAATACGAATGGGACGGTCAAGAATGTTTTTTAAATAACTTATTTTATTTTCGAAAGTGTATTTAGAAAAATTTTCTTGCAATTCACTATTCAAATTGTTTTCAGCAAACGATTGAATTTCAGCTAAGTATTCTTCGTTGCCATTATCAATTTCTTTTAAATAATGGAAAATTTGTTGTTGCAATTCAATTAAAATTCCTGCCAAAGCTTTTTTGTACAATGCAATTTTTTCGAAATTACCTTGAATTACATTGTCTATATTTTTTATGAAAACAATGTCTGCTTCTAGATGATTCAAATTCTCAATTAACGCGCCGTGACCTCCAGGACGAAAGAATAATTTACCCGTTTCATCTCTAAAGGGTTTGTTTTTCGAGTCAACCGCAATCGTGTCAGTACTCTTTTTTTGAAAGGAATAATTGATATTTATCGTAGTTGAAGTTTCTTTTTCAACTTTCTGTTGTACTGCTTTTACAGTATTTTCAAACAAAATTAAATGGTTTTCAGAAACTGTAAAATGCAAATTAGAAGTGCTATTAGAACTCGAATAATATGCACATTCGTACAAATGCTCCTCAATTGCCGTAGCAACATATGTTTTATACCTGTGAAAAGGAAGAACTCCTTTAGGTCTATTAGCAAAATCAAAATAGTCAGAAGACATCAGAAATTGGATAAAATAATAATTTTTATAATCTCTCTCCAACTGATCAAAATTTGGAAATGTAGCTTTCAACTTTAAATATACCCCTTGAAAAAACGGAAATTTATTCATTCCGACAATGAAAGTAGGTAATTCTTTATCCTTTTTTCTATTGATATACCCATTGATGGTTTCATTTTCAATGTCAAAATCATTCAAGAATTCATTCAAGAATTTAAACATTCTAGAAGCTGCTCCAGAGGCAGGCACAAATTTTTCTAATTTAAAATTTGCTTTATTGGCATCAAAATAATCAGCTTTCGTTTGGAAATCGACCTGAGAAAGTTTCAAAATTCCGTTTGACACCGACGCTGGTTTTACTAAAATTGCTTTTGCAATGCCGTTTTTGAAAATGTTTAATTGATTCTGAATGCTTTCTAACGAGATACCCTGCTCCACTATTTGAACAAAATCGTGAGAAGAAAGACCAATGCTTTTGGCTTTCTCCAAATCAGTAACGAGTTGAACTGCTTTTTTTAGACGAAACTCTTTAGTACCAGAAAGTATAATAAATGGTTTATTATTATCGATTAAAGATTGTTTGAAAGCTGCAAAAACCGCTTCTCTACCTTCGGACTGGTCTCTCAAATCGTCTTTTTCCCACGGAACATCAATGTCTGTCAAAAAAAACAAATCGTATTCGTGTTTTTTTGCTGCTTTGTCTAATAATGGGTCGCAATAATTGTAATAAAGTTCAGAAAACACTTTTGTTACCATCAAATTGGTATCACAAAAAAGAAATTTGCTTGCTTTTGGAACAAGCTCATTTTCTAAATGCGTTTGACCAAAAGCAATAGGCAACATATCATTTACATCACAAACTTGTGCCGTTTTATCCCATTTTTCTTGAAGATAATCTCGAGCAAATTCCGGAACATATACGGTTTCGAAATGTTCAGCAAGTTGCATTGCTAAAGTAGTTTTGCCAGTAGACTCTGGACCAAAAAGAGCAATTTTTGTAACTCCTAAACCTGGGGAAGCTTGGAGTTGTTTAAGGTTTTTTTCCATTCTATGTAGCCAAAAACGGCAATAATTGTGAATATTAAGTATTGAAAACTAGTAAAAGAATACCCTTTTGCAAAATACAACGGAATGGAAATCAGGTCTCCAATGATCCAAAAAATCCAATTCTCGATTTTCCTTTTGGCCATAAGCCACATTCCAACAAAGAAAACTCCTGTTATAAAGGTATCCACATACGATGTCCAATTGGTAAATTTATCAAAAAATAAATAAATTGCAACAACAAAAACAACTGTTACTAAAAAAATAATTACAGAAAGCTTTATTTCTTGTTTAGAAACGCCTGCAATGGGAAAAGTTACAACATTATTTGTCCTTCTTGTCCAATGATACCAACCATAAATACTCATAACAAAATAATAGGCGTTAATCATCATATCGCCCAGTAAAGACCATTTCCAAAGTAAAAAAACGTAGATAGCTGTGTTGATCAAACCTGTTGGAAATACAAGAATATTGTCTTTTTTTGCGAACCAAACACTCCATAACCCGAAAATTACTGCGGTAATTTCCAATACAATTTCGTAGGTCGGATAGGATTTATATTGAGCGAAAAAATATTCGAACATTTATTTTTTTGTTTTAAATGGAGACTTTTTAAAGCATTCTCAATTAGTCGTTTGATTAAAAAAATCAATGTTGTTTTCAAAAGCAGTTCCTATAACAACCAAATCGGCACCAGAATCGAAGGAATCCTGAATTCCTTTAAAATTTACAATTCCACCACCAACAATCAATGGGATTTTAATGTTTTGAGCAACTTTTTGAATCATATCCAAAGGAACAGCATGTTTTGCTCCGCTTCCTGCTTCGAGATAAATTAATTTGTTGCCGAGCAGTTCTCCAGCCTGTGCGGTTTGAACAACATATTCTATATTATATCTATTCAATGGTTTTGTTTTACTAACTCTTTCAACCGCAGTTTCTGTTCCGCTCTCGATGAGAATGTATCCTGTAGAAATAACCTCTAAATCCATTGTATTAAGACGAGAAACAGCATTGACTTGATGTTCTATTAAAAAATCAGGATTTCTCCCAGAAATAAGAGATAAAAACAAAATTCCATCGGCATGGGCAGAGATTTGCGAGGGATTTCCAGGAAACAAAATTATTGGCAAGGTTCTCAAATCAAGAAATTTGAACGTTTGATGAATCTTTAAGATTAAATCATCTAAAATATTGTTTTCGATACTACTTCCGCCAATAAAAATGTGAGTAGCTGGTGATTGGTGTATTTTTGTGACTAGTATTTCGACATTTTCCAAATTAATCTTATCTGGGTCAAGAAGAATAGCCAACAGTTTATATCCCTTTTTTTTTGATTTTAATACCGTATTGTAGATTTTATTCATTAACCCATTGTTGTCTATTGATTAGGAAAAAAGCTTCTTGAAGATGCTGAAATTGGTTCTATTTTCGCTTTTACTATAAAATCTAAACAAACATCTGTGACGCCTTTGATTTTAAAAAATTAATCCTTGAAACTAAATGGCGGATGCAGTTCTGCCGTGAACTTTTATCTATTTATACACATAAAAAACTTCTCGAAAAGAGAAGCTTTTGTACCATTTACATACTGAAGTGGTGTTTCACTTACATCTTCATATCTGAAACTTTATAAGTTTTCCCATCAGCTGTTGCTTCGACTACTTTAGTCAGTTTTTCACCAGATAAAACCGTTTTGTCAAAGGAAACTGTTGCCAACTCTTTCTCAAAATCTACGGTAGCTTTTTGTACCCCATCAAGTCCATTTAACTCTTCCTGAATTGTTTTGGCGCAGCCTATTGCACAAGTCATTCCTTTGATAGTGAAACTTGCTGTTTGCAAATTGGCTACTGCAATTTCTTTTTTAACTTTTGGAGCTTCGGCTTCGGTTTCTGTATCCGAAATAGTTTCGGCAGTTTTTTCTTTACAACCCACGAATAAAAGGCTTGCAAGCAATAGTGTTGCTATAGATTTGATGAAATTCATTATTATTGGGGTTTAAGAATTAAACATTTTAAAAATTACTAAACAAAATTACTAAAAAAAGTGCCGGTAATTCATAAAATAATTACAATTTTGAACCAAAAATTACAGCTATGCATTCCAAACAATTGAAATGGTTCTACCTTATAGCTTTAGCGCTAATTTGGGGAAGTTCATTTATCTTGAT
>CAMBHH010000112.1 GCA_945866505.1 Flavobacterium psychrophilum | reverse complement strand
CCTCATAAATTGACTGGATTGCAGCAAAATCTTTTTCTCCAGTGGTTTCATAAACTACTAAATTAAAATTATTTGCAACCGAAAACTCTTTCACGCTATAGAGCAAATCCGATTTATCCAAATCTCCCGAAATAGGATTAACAACCAACAATACATTCTTTTTCAATTTTTACTCCTTTATTGGTTAAAAACAATTAATTTTAACACACATCAAATTTACTACAATAAATGGAACCCATTCTCAGATTATACCGCGGATATGCAAATGAAGAGGAATTAATTGTGATGGGACACGTTTTCAAACCAACGAATAAAAAGGATTATAGCTTTGAGAAAAAGAAATTCAAAAATGCTTCCTCAATTATCCGTCTGTTTAGAATTAAAACTCAATCTAATGCCGATGTATATTTAATACACAACAATAGCACAATTCATACCAAGACTCTCGCTGACGGATATTTTAAATTTTGTCTTCCAGTAGATCCAAATGTGGGTCACGGCTGGATCGATTATGAGGTGAGTATCGTTCATAAACAGAAAACGATAGCTGTCAAAGAAAGTTATATTCGTCCCAAACTGGGAAATTTGGGTATTATTTCAGATATTGATGATACTTTCCTAGTTTCTTATACCAAGAATCCTTTTCTAAAAATTTATGTTTTGTTGTTTCGAAATGTAAATTCCCGAAAAGTATTTGAAGATGTAGTTTCGCATTATCAAGCTTTGAGCAGTTCAGGAAGAACAGATAATGAGGAACAAAATGCCTTTTTTTATGTGTCGAGTAGCGAATGGAATTTGTATAACTTCATCATAAAATTTACCGAAATCCATCGATTACCAAAAGCAGTTTTATTGCTAAAAGATATTAAAACCAGTCTAACCGATTTTTTCTGGTCTGGAAGAGGAGACCACAATCACAAATTTGAAAAAATAAAACACATCTTAGAATTTTATCCCAATTTGAAATACGTTCTATTGGGAGATGATTCTCAAGAAGATCCGTTCTTGTACGAAGCCATTTGTAAAATTTTCCCAGTAAATGTTATTGCGGTTTACATTCGGCAAACCGGTGCAAAAGAAAAAGATAAAGTTTCGATTGTTATGAAAAACCTTGAAACCCTCAACGTTTCGACTTGCTATTTCACTCATAGCAACGAGGCAATACAGCATTCAAAAAAGATTGGACTGATTTTATAAACCGGCATGATCAATTTCTTCCTGAACAATTTCCCAATCTAAAAGCAACTGATTTAAATCGGCTTTTTTCTTGTTGTAGGCCATAAAAAAAGCAGCATCTTCAATGTTTTTGTCATAATTAGAAGCCAGCATTTTGTCATCGTGCAAAAGATCTTTTTCCAATTGTTTGATTTGACTTTCTATTTTGCTTAAACGATTCTGCAATGCTTTCCCTTTTTTCTGATCTTCGTAAGACGCTTTGCTGTTTCCTTTTTGATCTTTGGATTGAGAAGACGATTTATCTGTATCCTTCTTCTCTACTTCACGCATATTTTCGAGATTGCGCTGTTCTAAGAAATAATTAATATCACCTAAATATTCTTTTATTTTTTGGTCTTTGAATTCATAAACAATGTTCGACATTCCTTGAAGAAAATCCCTGTCGTGCGAAACCAAAAGCAGTGTTCCTTCATATTTCTGCAAAGCTGCTTTTAAAACATTCTTCGATTTGATATCCAAGTGATTGGTTGGCTCATCCATTACCAAAACATTGATGGGTTGCAAAAGCAATTTACAAAGTGCCAAACGATTCCTTTCGCCTCCAGAAAGCACTTTGACTTTCTTTTCGACATCATCGCCGCGAAACAAGAACGAACCCAACATATCGCGGACTTTCGAACGATTGGTATCTGTTGCTGCATCTTCCATTGTTCGCAACAGCGTAATCTCTCCATCTAAATATTCTGCTTGATTTTGAGCAAAATAACCCAGTTGTACGTTGTGCCCGAGTTTAATGTTGCCGCCGTACTCAAATTCGTTGACAATGGCTTTCATAAAAGTCGATTTACCTTGACCATTTTGTCCAACAAAGGCAATCTTACTTCCGCGTTCTACTAAAAGCGAAATATCTTTTAAAATGGTTTTATCACCATATTTTTTAGTCACATCTTCAGCTTCAATCACAACTTTTCCCGGTTCTTTCGAAAGTGGAAAGGAAATATTCATCACAGAATTATCATCTTCATCTACTTCGATGCGTTCTACTTTGTCTAATTTTTTGATTAGAGATTGTGCCATCGATGCTTTGGAAGCTTTAGCACGGAACTTTTCAATTAATTTTTCGGTTTCCTCAATTTTTTTAGCTTGGTTTTTTTGGGTTGCCAATTGTTTTTCTCTGATTTCGCCTCTCAATTCCAAATATTCTGAATATGGTTTGTTGAAATCGTAAGCTTTTCCTAAAGAAATTTCGATGGTTCTATTTGTAACATTGTCCAAAAACATTTTATCATGCGAAACAATGACCACAACGCCGGGATAATTGCGTAAAAATCCTTCCAACCAAATGATACTTTCAATATCCAAGTGATTCGTAGGCTCATCGAGAAGCAAAACATCATTGGCTTGCAATAATAATTTCGCCAATTCGATACGCATTCTCCAACCACCCGAAAAAGTATCAGTTTGATCGTTAAAAACTTCTCTTTTGAAACCTAATCCAAGAAGAATTTTCTCAGTGTCTCCAATGTAATTATAACCACCCAACAATTCGAAACGATGAGTGTAATCAGATAAATCCTCAATGATTTGGCTGTATTCTTCACTCTCGTAATCCGTTCGGGTAACCAATTGATGATTGATTTGTTCTAATTTATTTTCAACAATTTTAATGTCTGTAAATGCTTCATAAGCTTCTTCGAGTACCGTTCTTCCTTGTTCAAAATCAATATCCTGTCGCAAGAAACCCATTCGAACTTCTTTTTCCTGTGAAATTACTCCAGAATCCGGGGCAAAATCCTTCGCCAAAATTTTAAGCATGGTTGATTTTCCAGCACCGTTTTTTCCAACAAGACCAACACGGTCTCCAGCACCCAATCGGAAGGTAACTTCTTCAAATAAATAAGTTCCTCCAAAAGAAACGGATAAATTGTGTATATTAAGCATTTTTATTTGTTTAAAGTTTCTGGTTTAAAGTTTAAAGCTCTTGAAAATACAACTTAATTTTAACTTATAACCGACGGTAATAACTGTAAATTTGCAACATTAAAATTAATGAAATCAAATTTTTTGCAAATGTTAAAAAAAGGATCCAAACTAAATAGTATTTTAACAGGAAGTTGTCCAAGATGTCAGAATGAGAGTATGTATTTGGACAAAAATCCGTTACATTTTTCAAAAATTCTTAAAATGCACGAAAATTGCAGCCATTGTGGACTTAAATATCAAATTGAGCCATCGTTTTTTTACGGCGCAATGTACGTTAGTTATGGGCTCAATGTTGCTCTTAGCATCGCTGTTTTTGTGATTGCTTTTCTCTTACTTCATTCGGGTTTAAAAACTACTTTTATAGCTATACTAATATCAAATATTGTTTTATTCCCGTTTGTTTTGCGATGGTCCAGAAATATCTATATTAATATGTTTGTATCTTTTGATAAGAACTATAAAAAATAAATCAGCTATTTTTTTTATTGAATCTAGAAATGTCAATTGTTCTATCGAGCGGTTTTTGGTATTCTATGTTTTCGTATAACGCTTTTGCCATTGCGGGTCCAAGCATAACTCCACGAGTTCCCAATCCGTTGAGAATATGTATCGACTTGTGATTTGCATAAGTTCCTACCAATGGTTTTCTATCTTTAACCGTTGGACGAACACCAGCAAAATGGGCAACAATTTCAAAATCACAATTGATAATTTCTTTAATTTTTTCAATTAATTCTGCTTTCCCCTCTCCTGTCGGCGTATCTGTTTTGTCAGTCCAGTTATAAGTCGCTCCAACTTTGAACAAATCATTACCAAGAGGCACAATAAACACGCTAGTATTAACTATTACATCTAAATCTAATGCTATAGCCTTGACAATAAAAAGCTCGCCTTTAGTTCCATCTAAAGGCAAATTACTAAAATAGGGATTAGCATGCATACCGAAACCTTCGGCAAAAATGATATGTCTCGCCTGAATATTTTTATATCGAATACAATTGATTTCTTCCTTCAAAAGAGCATATTCGAAAGATTCTTTTATAAATAAAGTATTCTTAATTAGATATTCTCTGTACGAATTCAACAGCAATGCTGTGTCTACATAACCTGTTTGTAAAACTTCGCCATACCCGAAAGGCGAATCTATTGACGAGTACTTTTTATAGATTAAAATAGTAGACAAAAAAGGAGCGAGATTCACTTTATCGGAAGCTGCGAACCAATTGTTCTGCTCTTCAACGGAGAAAAACTTTCTTAAAATAGGAAACTTGAAATCTACCTTACACTGAAGTTTACTTTCTACGTTGGCAAAGAATTCATTCATAATCAGAAGATGTTCTTTGGCTTGCCCAACTTCACTAAATCTCTTTAAAATTACAGGATTATACAAACCACCTGCAATCTTGGATGAATTCTGTGAATCATTATCTATGACCAAAATAGATTTATCATTTTGCAAAGCTATTTCCGAAAAAGAAATGCCTGCTAATCCTGAACCTACTATTAAATAATCAACCATTTGGAGTGGGAAGTTAGAAACTGGGAGTTGGACGATAAAAGTTTTACATTATCAAAAATATCTAAAAAAAAACTCTCGCAATTTGCAAGAGTTCTTTGTTCAATTCTAAATGGAATACTTAATAATTCCACATATTTTCTTCAAAATCTCGAATTTTTTCTTTTACACGTTCCGCTTCGATTAACTGATTTTGTGCATTGTCTTTCATATAACTCACAATAGCTCTATCACCATAGACGTTTTCTTCTTGATAAATAAGCGCATTAAAACGCCTTGAATTTAGTATTTGATCAAACGAAACAGGCATAGCCGAATTTTTATCATTAAAAGCTTTCGCTTCATGTAAAACATATCTAGCAGCTGGGAAAAATACCCAAAACAATTCGATATAATCTTTTTCCTCGCTATTCATCGTGTAAACATCAGGAGTTACTGGACAAATACCTAATAATCTATACTTCAGTTCGCTTTGACGTTTATCAAAATACCAATAACCTTTAATTTTATATTGAGTAACATCTTGAGCAGTAAGATCTTGCTTAAGAATATACTCAGGAGAAATTGTTTTCGACGCAGGGATTGTATCTTGTACTGTAGTAGTAACTTTGTTTTTTCCTGTCCCTGTAATCTTCTTTCTTTCAACAATTTGCATTTTATAAGCAGTAGGATCTTGATTCAGTTGCTCTCTTCCTGCATCGGCAGTATCAATTTTAGTCAACGATGCTTGAATATCCTTAAATGACTTTTTCGTGTTAAAATAACTATCTGAATAGACTTCCGTTATTTCTCCCTTTTTAATAGCTTTTGTCAAAACATCGTATAAAGAACGTCTATCAGAGCCAATGTTCGCTGTGTCAATTGGAAAATACAAAGGAAAATTAATTCTTTCATTTAAATCAATTATTTCCCAAACTGTTTTTCCCATTAGCACATCTCTGTCATCAACATAACCATATTCTAGTGGTTTGTCGTTGTCAGAATTGCGCTGCGACTTGGACTTAAGACCAATTTCCTCGGGTATTTTTGCGTTAAGCAAATTAGCTTGAGCAAAAGTACCAAGACTCCCTAAAAGGGCAACAATAACTATAAAAAAATCTCTCTTAATCATCATAATATCGTAGTAAGTTATTGAAAAAACGTTTTAAAAAAGAATTTCCTTATTGTACTTCATAAATAACTGGTGCAGTTCTTGGCAATAAATAACCAGCTGCTCCAACTAATCGAGTTTTAATTTCAGAAATTGTAACTTGATCACCTCTTCCTACTTTAGAAAGAACAGATTTACATTGAGCATTCAATTTGTTTCCTACAACCACAACGGTAGGCTGTCCAGCTACTTTAAAATTAAATCCTAAAACATCTATTGCAACTTCAAAATCAAAGTCAACTAATTTAGCACCTATTGTAGAAATCTCTAAACTTGATTTCGGTCCTTTAACAACGCCCATTTCTCCTCTAATAGTACCATTTGGACTTGGAATTCCTTTTATTCTATATACCTTTTTATCGTTTGCCACTTTTCCGTCAGACATTTTACCTGAAACATTGATTGTAACTTCAGCACCAGATCCTGGTCGCATTTCATATTTTCCGTTTCCTGATTTTGTTAGACCGGGAGCAGAAGCACTAACTGCGTTATCAGCAATTCCTGCGAATGAAATAGACATAGGGTTAACAACACCTCTATAAACTACATTCATTTTATCTGCAGAAATAGTTGCGCTATTTGGTCTTGGTACTACAACATATTTACCTTCAAATTTTAAAGGAACTGGTTTGTTGTCTTCCATAAATGTAAAACTCCCATTTATAGACTGTTCTCCAACAGAACCTGCAGTCATCGAAATCACAGCCTGACCATTTACAATTTTACCTGGACCTTGAAATGAAGTTGGTTTTGTATTTTCGTCATAACGACCTAAAACAACTTTTCCTGTAACAGTTTCTCCCTGAAAATAGGCGTTTTTATCCAATACGACCAATGCCGTATAATTTTTCATTGATGATGCTTCAACTGCCGCTTTACCTAATAAATTATTATAACTATCCGATTCAGCCTTTTGAACATCATTCTGCCAAGCTGTTAATTTTGCAAGTGATGCAATAGCAGGGAAATGCTCAAAATGATAGTTTAAGTATTTTTTAGTAACGCCTTCTCTATCTTTAACATCAGCAGTGTTAAATTTAGCTTCAATCTCTTTAACAACAGGTATTAATTTAGCGTTAGTTCCAGCTGCTGCCTTCATATCAGCAACATACTTGCTCATCGCAGCAACAATCTCTTTTCCTTTAGAGGAATAGTTATCGCCCTGAAACCAAGACTCGTCAATATGTGGCCCTTTATCCATAGCCTCATATGGCAACTTGCCGTCTTCTTCGAGCTCGACACCATTTGTAGCATCTGCCTTCAACAACTCTATGTAATCGTAAAAGGTCTTCGATACGGATGCGATTTTTTCCGAAGCAGCTTTCGCTTCTCCAAAAAGACCGGGGTTATCAGTACCCTTTAATTTAATAGATTCCAATAATTGCTTATTGGTCTGTATTGAAGCCGCATTAGCTGATGCAAATTTTTCATTCATTAAGCCAAAAGCAGACAAAACTTCTTTTGACATATTTAGAGCTAACATCGCGATGAATACCAAATACATTAGGTTAATCATCTTCTGTCTAGGGGTTAATTTTCCTCCTGCCATATTTTCTAATAATTAGTTTATTGTTTGTATGTAAATTTTTTAACTAATTATCCTTTATTACCCATTGCAGAAAGCATACCTCCATAAACGCTGTTCAAAGAAGACAAGTTTGAAGTCAAAGATTTCATTTGCTCTTTCAATTTTTCATTATTTTCAGCCACTTGTTCATTAATTTGCGCGTTTTTAGCAGCACTTTCTAATTGAATTTTATATAAGCTATTTAATGACTCCATATTTGAAGCAGCTAATGTCAACTCTTCGCTATATTTTCTAGTAGAAGCAATTGAATCAACTGACGGAGCAATTCCTTTTGCAGCCGACTCAAAGTTTTTAATGCTAGTTCCCAAACTAGACATTAATTCACTATCAATTTTAGCCTCTTTAAGCATCGCATCTAATTTTTGAGAAAGCAAACCTTGAGCTTCTTTAGGGTCTTCTTTTTTTACCTCTTTCTTTTTAGCGTCACCACCAGCCAATTCTGGATAAACCAACGACCAATCTAATTCTTTATCAACTGGGTCAAATGCAGAAAGCCCAAAAATTAATGCTTCGGTAACAAGACCAACAATCAAAAGTGGACCTGCGCCAGGATAATGTTGAATTTTGAAAAGCGCTCCAATAATTACTACTGCCGCCCCCATACCGTAAGCGAAATTCATTGTTTTTTTACTTAATAATGCCATGATTGTTGTTTGTTTAAGGTAGTTAAAATTTGTTTAGATAGTTACTTTTTTTTAATTTTTTGTTGTGTTGTTTGCGTTCCCATGTAATCCTGAACAGTCCTAAAACCAATGAAACTTCGCGCGGAATCAGCATATTCAAAAGCTCTGGTGCTTACTTCTAAGAAATACGCAACATCCTTCCACGAGCCACCTCGAACTACTTTTCGTTTATTAGAAGTATCTGTATTATTTGGATTCATTGAAGAAACATATTCATACGCATTGGGATCGTAGGAAGAATCTGTCCACTCTGCCACATTTCCAGCCATGTTGTAAAGATTGTAACCGTTTGGCTCATAGGATTTTGCTTCAACAGTATACAAAGACTCATCTGCTGCATAATCACCTCTCATTGGTTTGAAATTAGCAAGGAAACAACCTCTATCGTTTTTCGTGTACGGACCTCCCCACGGGTAAGTTGCAGATTCTAAACCACCTCTTGCTGCATATTCCCATTCAGCTTCTGAAGGTAATCTAAAACTATTGATTAGATCGCGTCCTTTCTTTTTGGATTTGATATAAGTGTTCTTCTGTAGTGTTCTCCAAGCGCAAAATGCTTTTGCTTGTCTCCAATTTACTCCAACTACTGGATAATCTCCAAAAGCTTTATGCCAAAAGTAATCGTTATGCATCGGTTCGTTGTACGAATAAGAGAAATCTTTTATCCAAGTTGTCGTATCAGGATATACTTTTACTTGTTCTGTTCTAATGAAATCGGTACGTTTCCCTCCTTTAGCTTTTGCAGCCGATTGAATATCCATCCAAGAATATCTAAACTTTAATTTATCCACGTCAATAGTTCTCATGCCATTATAAGAAGCTTCTATTGGAAGATACATAGAATCCATCACTTCACTATAATACTCATCTGGATATGCTTTTGTATTTTTAATTAGTTTTACTTTGCGATTTAGTTTCCTTCCAGCATAGGGGTCTTCAGCTGTACCAATACTATAGTAGTTGTCGTACATATATTTGTCATATGCCGTCATTTTTTCAGGATCTTGATCGTTAAAGGCAAAATCACCAATGCTACCAGAACTTTTTCCTTTTCCTTTACCAGACCCGGCACCTGGTTTTATACCAGATTCATCAGCTAAAATAGCTAATCGAACTCTCATTGTAGAATCCTTTACCCATTCTACAAATTGACGATATTCTCTATTTGTAATTTCAGTCTCGTCCATATAAAAAGACCGAACTGTAACTGTTTTTGTAGATGCATCCCCTACGCCTGCTATGTCCTCATCGGATTTTCCCATAATAAAAGAACCACCTGGAACTAAAGCCATTCCATATGGTTTTTCAGGATGCCATTTTGCACCTTTTACTCCTACGAGCTCACCTTTGTCAGATGTCTTTCCACATCCAATTAACAAGGTTAAGATTGCAACAAAAGCAATAAGTTTCTTCATAATATTAGGGTTAGTTTACCATTATTTTACAGCGTGTAAACCTATTTATAATTATTTAATAATCCAATTATTTAGACTATTTTTTATCAAAAAGTTCAAAACTAAGATTAATTGCCTAAGAAAAAAACGTTTTATTGACAAAATACTAAAATTACCCATTAAAAACAGAAAATATTCTAATTTATGCAATTAATCGCGGGTAAAAAAAGGTTGTCAAAAACAAGAACTAAGTCTATATACAAAAATACCAGCTGTTAAACTTTTTATTAAATAGTGTTTTTACGTTGTGCTTTCCACCATCTTTCAGGAATTTCGTGATTACAAGCTCCTAAATACTCTTCATATGAGCAAGGTAATAACGAACTTTTCTTCAACTTATTATTTGAATCTGAAATAAATGGTATTTCAATCCACCATCTATCGGTTTTATTACTTTTATAAAAAATCAATTCTTCTTCTAGCGCAACGATATATTTAATATAATTTTCTCGACTTCCAAAAGGATACTCGTTAGACCGATACTGAAAGCCTTCTATAAAATACCAAATAATTTGCGCAATAAGAACGGATTCTTGTGCAGAATTATTGTGGTTAAAAATTCCAAAAAGCGAAACTTTATCACTGATGCCAGCATATCGAGATAAAGCACAAACTTCTTTTCCGCTAAATCCATTAGGCGAAAATGAAGTAAAATTTCCCGAAGTAGCCGATTTAATTGCCGTCAGATCAAGACTTACAAGATCAGCATCTCTAAAAACAGGTTCAGAAAGGGTTATACTATTCGAAATTTCACCCAAGCGATAGGCTTCAAAAAATAATTTATCGATTAAATCAATTTCTTCTTGAGAATTTAAATAGGTTTGATATCCTAAATTACAAAAATTAAAAAGATTGTTGGGTTCTTCGATAATTATTTTTGTCAAATACGATGATGAAGCAATAACGGCATCACTCTCTTTTCCGAAATCGAATTTACTGTCTATTGAAACTAGGTTTACCATTTGTTCCAATTCGTCATAAGCTCTATAAAGCGCATAAGTCAAATCCTGAGTACCGCCAATAACTATTGGAATAATTTTCTTTTTGATTAAGGTGGAAACTACTTTTCGCAGAGCATAATGAGTGTCTGAAATAGAATTTCCTTCGAGAATATTTCCTAAATCAGCAATTGAAGCATCCCAATTACCCGGAAACAATCCATACAATTCTTTTCTAATATGCGACAAATCTACTTCTTCGGTCTGCTGACTATCACCTCTATTTTCTAAAACACCAACAATAGCAATTTTAATTTTATCTAAATCTGGAAAATCTTCAGCAGTATGAAAAGCTACTTTACTTCCCAATTGCTGGGAAGAAAGCCCCTTGATTTTTTGAAGGATCTCGCTGTCTAAAGGTTTTAGAAAATCTAATTCCATACTATTATTTCTTTTTTACAGTAGCCTTTTTTGCCGCTGGTTTCTTTGCCGTTGGTTTTGCGGCTGCCGTCGCTTTCTTAACTGCTACCTTTTTGGCGGGCATTTTCTTGGCAATCATTTCTTGAACTTGCGCTAATGTCAATTTTGTTGCATCTATATCTTTGCTCAATTCAATTTTGATTTTCCCCTTTGTTATTTCAGATCTTCCCCAACGTGCTTTTTGAACTAAAATACCTTC
>CAMBHH010000111.1 GCA_945866505.1 Flavobacterium psychrophilum | reverse complement strand
CTTCCAGCTGCAGTTAAATTTTGCTTGTTGACCGCTTTGTTTTCGCTTAAAATGGCTACAATTGCTGTGGCTCTTTTGGTCGATAAATCCCAGTTATCGGCAATGGGTCCTGAACCGCCAAAGGGATCATCATCGGTATGGCCTTCAATCAAAACTGCAATATTAGGATTGTCGCCCAATACTTTGCCCACTTCGACAACCGCTTTTTTTCCTTCGGAATTCACAGCCCAACTCCCTGATTTAAAAAGCAATTTGTTTTCCACAGAAACATATACTTTTCCGTTTTTTTGCTCTACAGTCAAGCCCTTTCCTTCAAAGCCATTCAAAGCTTTTGAAAGTGTTTCTTTTAACTTTCGCATGCTAGCCTCCTTTGCAGCAATCAAAGTTTCAAGCTCTAGCAAGCGTTTGTTGTTTTTATTTAATTGCTCTCTTTCAAGCGCCAATGCTTTTTCTTTAGCACCTAATTGGTCTAATAATTCCCGGTTTTTGGCCATATTTGCTTTCAAGGATTCGCTACTGTTTTTTTCCAAAGCTCCGTACGAACTATTCAAAACATCATTTTTTTTGTTTAAAGCCGCATAATCTGCTTGCAGTTTTTCGCGCTCTAATTTTATTTTTGCTAATTCTTTATTTAAGGTCTCTTTTTCTAATTCGAGTTGGCTTTTTGCTTTTAGCAAGTCCGTGTTTTCGTCTGAAATACTTCTGTTTTTTTTTTTCAAATCAGCGTATTTGCTTTCTAAATCAGTATAAATCTTCTTGGAAACGCAAGACGTGGAAAGGGCTACAAGTAGCAATCCGAGGGAAATTCTTTTTATCATTTTTGTTTATTTTTTTTAGAGTCAAAAAGGGTATATCCTAAAATTACTGAAAATTCAGATAATCCTACAGTTGAATAACGGGCTTCGATATTAAATTTGTCATTATAACTATATCCCAATCCAAAAGTTCTAATAAATCCCGCATTTACAAATAGTTTAGAATTGTCATTTAAGAACATATAATATCTAATACCGATGTATGGATAAAAGCTCTTTCTGAGATAACTGCCTTCAGTTGTGATATCAAATGTTGGCCCAAAAGGGTTTTTATATGTTCTTACTTCGCTATATTTATACGTTTGATACGATAGTTCAATAAATACAGCCCATTTATTTCTATTAAAAGGGGTTATATATTCAAACTCTCCTCCATATTTTGGAAAGAGCTTGTTTCCAGAATAATCTACCTTTTCTTGGGCACTTTCATAATCAGTGTAAGGACTTACATTGATACCTCCTTTTACTTTAACATTAAAACTGCCTTTAGAAATGTTTTTATTGTAATCTTTGTAACTACTTTTTTGACAGTTGTTATAGGCAACAAAGTAGTTAACCAAATCTTTTCTTTCGTATTTTAATTTTAATACTTTGTCTATAGTCTGATTTTCACAATTCATTTCCTGCCAAATTTGTTTTTGAAAGTCATTATTTACACCTAAATCTGTATAGTTAGTGTTGGGTAAGTAATATCTTTTATAAATAAGTTGGGTAAGCGCTAAATTGTCCGTTTTATAAAAAAACCGTTTTACAGCCTTGTCTTTATATTCATATAGCGAAGCTTTTCCCTCAATTAAAACTTTTAAGAAAAGGGTTTTTTCTTCCCATTCAGGCTCTCTTATATCTTTGGTTTCTCCTAAATCTGAAGTTGAAACGTCATATTTTACAGAATTCCGCACAAATTTTATAGTATTGGAAATTTCAAATTCTTTGATGTTTTTAATGTCTCCCGTTTTTACAACTGATTCCTCTTGAGTGAGTTTATATTCGAATGCTGTTGGGTTTTCATATAAGTCTTGGTTCTTTATAAAACAGGCTGTTCGAACATTATTATTATCTATAAAATAGGCTTTTTCAAAATTAACCTGAGAATAAGATTGGCAATAAAAGAATGCTATTAATAGAAGTGGTAAAAGTTTTTTCATGTAGTTGTGATGATTACGATTTTTGAAATTGATATTGACATTAATTATTCAATCTCCACCAAGCTCGGACAATGGTCTGAGTGTTTCGCTTCTGGTAAAATAACAGCTCTTTTTATTTTTTGTTTTAAAGGTTCGCTAACCAAACAATAATCGATGCGCCAACCTTTGTTTTCTAATCTTGCCGAAGGAAATCGCATTGTCCACCACGTATAATTGCCCGGTTCTTTGTTTAAAAATCGGAAACTATCTATGAATCCACTTCTCATAAAACCGTCTAGCCAAGCTCTTTCTTCCGGCAAAAACCCAGAAACTTTTTTATTTCGAATGGGATCGTGAATATCAATTGCTTCGTGACAAATGTTATAATCGCCACAAATTACTAGGTTAGGAATCTCCTTTTTAAGTTCATTAATATAGTTTTGGAAATCGTCCATATACATAAACTTGTGTTCTAATCTTTCGATATTAGTTCCTGATGGAAGGTACAAACTCATCACCGATAATTCATCAAAATCGATGCGAAGATTTCTTCCCTCGAAGTCCATATGTTCAATTCCTGTTCCAAAAACTACGTTATTGGGTTTTATTTTAGACAAAATGGCAACACCGCTATAGCCTTTTTTGGTCGCTGGAAACCAATAATGATATGGATATCCTGCGAGTTCAAAATCTAAAAGCGGAATTTGTTCTGGAGTTGCTTTTATTTCTTGAAGACAAATTACATCTGGGTTTGCTTGTTGTAACCACCCGATAAAACCTTTTGAGATTGCGGACCGAATGCCGTTGACATTATAAGAAATGATTTTCATTACATATTTATTTGTGCTTCAAAAGTAATGAAAACTATTAAAGATTGATTTTAAAAAAAGATGGAAAATCGAGTTTTTTGCTATCTTTGTTTCCTACTCAAAAAATACAAGTTAGCGATATGGGTTTAGTAACCGCAAAAGAAGTTTCAAAAGCAATAAACACAGATAAGTACGGAATTTTAGGTACTTTCTCGGGTTGGTTATTGATGAAGGTTTTGAAAATTTCGACAATGAACAAAATATACGACAGAAATAAACACTTGAGTGGAGTGGTGTTTTTGAATGCTATTTTGGATGAATTTCAGATTAAATTTGAAATACCAGAAGAAGATTTTAAACGTTTACCAAAGGACGGTGCTTACATAACCATTTCAAACCATCCTTTAGGAGGAATTGACGGCATTTTACTCTTGAAATTAATGCTGGAGAAAGAACCTAATTTCAAAATTATTGCCAATTTTCTTTTGCATCGCATTGATCCGATGAAACCTTATATTATGCCTGTAAATCCTTTTGAAAATCACAAAGACGCCAAGTCTAGCGTGATTGGCATCAAGGAAACCTTGCGTCATTTGAGGGATGGAAAACCACTAGGAATGTTCCCTGCTGGAGAAGTTTCTACTTATAAAGATGGCAAACTTGTCGTGGATAAAGCTTGGGAAGAAGGCGCCATAAAAGTGATTAGAAAGGCACAAGTTCCCGTTGTTCCAATTTATTTTCACGCTAAAAACAGTAGGTTGTTTTATTTACTTTCAAAAATTAGCGACACTTTACGCACTGCAAAATTACCTTCTGAATTATTGACTCAAAAACACCGAGTGATAAAAGTCCGTATCGGCAAACCTATTTCGGTTGCAGAGCAAAACGAACTCGTTTCAATTGAAGATTTTTCAGAATTTTTAAGACGAAAAACCTACATGTTGGCTAATCCTTTCGAAAAGGAAACGCCTTTTTTACCAAAACCCAATTTAAAACTTCCGAAGAATCCAAAGAAAATTGCGACGGCTACCAGTCAAGACAATATGACTGCTGAAGTAAATGCTTTGCGAGAAAAAGATTGCCGACTATTAGAAAGTAAAAACTATGAAGTGTTTTTTGCAAAAGCCAGTGAAATGCCAAATATTCTGCACGAAATAGGGCGATTGCGAGAAATTACTTTTAGAGAAGTTGGCGAAGGCACGAATGAATCAATAGACCTCGACTCCTATGATGCTTATTACCGTCATTTATTTTTATGGGATGTTGAGTCCAAAAAAATTGCTGGAGCTTATAGAATGGGATTAGGCGCTGAAATTTATCCAAAGCATGGAATTGAAGGTTTTTATTTAACCGATTTATTTGGGTTTGAACCCGAGTTATTCGATATGCTTCATCAGTCCATCGAAATGGGTCGCGCCTTTATTATCAAAGAATACCAACAAAAACCAATGCCTCTTTTCTTGCTTTGGAAAGGAATTATACACGTTACACTGCGTCATCCAGAGCATAAATTCTTACTGGGTGGTGTGAGTATCAGCAATCAATTTTCTAATTTTTCGAAATCATTAATGATTGAATTTATGAAATCGAATTTTTATGACCCTTATATCGCTCAATATATTCATCCGAAAAAAGCATTTAAAGTCAAGTTGAAAGATGCCGACAAAGATTTTATTTTTGATGAAGCTGAAGCCGATTTGAATAAATTTGACAAGTTGATTGACGAATTGGAACCAGGCACGTTGCGATTACCCGTTTTAATCAAAAAATACATCAAACAAAATGCTCGTGTTGTGGCTTTCAACGTCGACCCAATGTTTAACAATGCGATTGATGGTTTAATGTATATTAGAATTTCTGATATTCCTGAAAGCACTATGAAACCCGTAATGGAAGAATTTCAGGCAGAATTAGAAAGAAAGTTATTGGAGAAAGAGGAGTGAGATTTTAGATTGCAGATTTTAGATTTTTTAGATTTTTTTACCTCCAAATAGACTGCTGCAAAATATCGTCAATAGAATTATTTCTTATAAAATAAATGATTCGTATGAAATGATAACATGCTAGAAAGATAGCCAAACTATAGGCCAATTTTTTATTGAATAGCAAGTGATTCATATATTCTTTTTTTGTAAATAATTCTAACGAAAGAACTACAATTGAGACAATACAAAACAAAATGACAAAAGGTCCCAAAATGTGATAATACAAGCTTTTGTATATATCTCCTTCATAAAAATACACTAACGATTTTGTGATTCCACAGCCAGGACAAGGAAAGCCCGTAAGCATCTTTAATGGACACAAAGACTGATCCGTTTCGAGATGCGTATTTTGATTGAAAAACAGCAAAAAAAACGGAATCATCAGCGTCATAACTGCGCCAATAATTCCGTAAATTTTACGTCTTGATTTTGTATTAATTGTATAATTTATTGATGTCATTTTGAACAATCATAGCTGCAGCCATTGGAAAGAAAAACCCTAAAACTATCAATAATGTGGAATCGTCTTTTTGAGGATAACCAATACGTTTATAAACTTGAGGCAATGCGTCTTTGCCTGCTAAGTAAAAGAAATATATGTTTATAGGAAAACAACATCCTGCAAAAATAGCAATGGGTTGAGAAATAACTTCTCTTTCGGCCACAGCATTTAGAACTTCGGCTACTTTAAGATTCCAATAAATAAGATATAATCCGCAGGTGATAAACCCTAAGATTAATACTATTATAGGATCGACTTTAAATACGGGAATGGGGTTTTTGGGTTGGTTCCAGTGTTCTGTGATTGTGTTTTCCATTGATTGATTATTTTAGATAAAAGTTAGTTTTTACAGATTTAATATATTAGAAATTTCAATTAAATTCTACAATTTGTGAACTCATTTTTGGATCTTCTCCGTACTGATTTTCTCCTCTTTGCCCAGGACTTAATAAAAGATAAAGCATCAAAAGGATGTTGAAAAATGGAAGAAAAATCAAAAGAGAAAAACTCCATTTCATTCCTAAATCTTTAAGTCGTCTTATTGTAACCGCTTGCATAGGAACAAAAATTGCTAATTGAAAAATACACAAATTGAAAATTAAGTTAAAGTTATTTTTAGTAACCCAAAAGAGTAGACAAATAACTAATACTATCATAAAATAAATTAAAATGAAATAGCCGTATTCACTTCGGGTAGCTCGACCTGAAAAATTTGCGTATTTGTTATTATACCTGTCTAACATATCAAAATTGTTTAATTGTTTTCAGTAAAAATATAAAAATTATTGAAATGCTTTATCAATTGGTTCCCAAAGTTCAATCTTATTTCCTTCTGGGTCTACTATCCATCCAAACTTTCCATAGTCATAAGTCTCCATTTCCCCAATAATTGTTACACCTTCATCCCCTAATTTTTTTAACAAATTTTCTAAATCGTGTACTCTGAAATTTTGCATAAACTCTTTTTTGCTTGGCTCAAAATAATTTGTATCATTCGAAAATGGCGACCATTGTGTAGAACAATCATTCCCTGATTTGTCTTTCCACCAAAAAGTAGAACCGTATTCATCAGTTTTTAATCCTAAATGTTTTCCGTACCAAGACACTAATGTTTTTGTGTCATTAGACTTAAAAAAGAAACCTCCAATTCCTGTAACTCGATTTTCGATTATATTTTCTTTGTTTTGACCAAAATATTTTGCCTTAATTTTATCGATAATTACTTGTGCCAAACGTTCGTGACTTTCAAATGTCCATCCCGCAATGTGTGGCGAGAGAATCACATTTTTAGCATTCAATAAATATTGAAATGCCTCAGGTGTATTTTTGTCTTGAAAAAGGGTTTCAAAAGACAATTTTTCATATTCCAAAACATCTAAACCAGCTCCAAGAACCTTGCCCGATTGCATCGCTTTGACTAGATCGGCGGTGACAATATTTTTTCCTCTTGAAGTGTTTATGATCCAAAACGGTTTTGTGAAAGCATTGATAAAATCGGCATTCACCATTTTATCGGTTTCCGGTGTCCAAGGAATATGAAGACTCAAAACATCTGTTTTTTGCTGTAATTCTGCGAGCGAAACTTGTTTGGCATTGGCATCGCCCACATTTTCCTGAATGTCATAACACAAAACTTCTACCTCAAAACCCCGCAATTTTTTAGCAAAAGATTTTCCCATATTTCCATAACCAATGATGCCAACTGTTTTTCCGTCGAGTTCGTGACCCCGGTTGCTTTCTCGGTTCCAATGTCCTGATTTTATTTCGCTATCAGCTTGATTTAAATTATTAAAAAGTGACAAAATCATTCCCAAAGTATGCTCGGCAACCGCATTCCTATTGCCTTCGGGTGCAGCAATGAGTTGGATGTTTTTTGATAACGCATAATCACAATCGATACTTTCTAAACCTGCTCCAACTCTCGCTATGAATTGTAAATTTGTGGCTTTGTCTAAAAATGTTTTATCAATTTTGAATCGGCTGCGGATGACAATTCCTTGATATTCGTGGATTTTGGCTTCTATTTCTGCTTTAGAAGAAGTGAAATCTTCGTGATTTACAAATCCAGCTTGCTGCAATTGTGTCAAAAGTAATGGATGATTGCTATCGATATGAAGGATTTTGATGTCCATAAAAAGTGTTTCAATATTTGGTTTACCAAAATAACAAAAAAAATGCGGTTTATCGTTTTACCAAAAGGATTTAGTACTATAATTGTTTAAGTTTGTATGATTGATTGAATCAACAAATAAAATTATACGCTGATATTGGTATGTTATAAGACCTATGAGGTTTTAAAAACCTCATAGGTTTGTTCTAAAATCAATACATTAATTTAACCTTGAAACAAAAAATTAGAATAATAGAAACAAAAAATTTCAAAATATGAAATTAACAAAAACCTTTAAATCCTTTTTTCAAAGTGAAAAAGCAGGCGGACTTATTCTTCTTTTTGTAACCATTTTGTCGCTTTACCTTGCCAATTCTCCTATTCAATCCGAATATATTCAGTTTTGGTCTACTGAAATGGGTCACCACTCCATCACACATTGGATTAACGATGGATTGATGACGATTTTCTTTCTTTTGATTGGATTGGAATTAGAGCGCGAAATCTATGATGGCGAATTGTCTAGTATCAAAAATGCGGCTTTACCTATTTTTGGAGCAGTAGGCGGAATGATTGTTCCTGCTGCATTGTTTTTATTGTTGAATTTTGGAACAGCCACCCAAAACGGAGCGGGAATCCCAATGGCGACAGACATTGCATTTGCTATCGGAATTCTATCGCTTTTGGGAAGTCGCGTCCCAGCTTCCTTGAAAATATTTCTGACTGCACTTGCCGTAATTGACGATTTGGGAGCTATTATTGTGATTGCAGTTTTTTACACAACGACGATTGCTTTTGTAAATTTAGCCATAGCTTTAGGTATTATGGGTGGTTTGTTTATTCTGAATCGGATGAAGGTTCACAACTTGATTCCTTACCTAATTGGAGGAATTGCAATGTGGTATTTTATGCTAAATTCCGGTGTTCACGCTACTATTACGGGGGTTTTACTGGCTTTTGTCATTCCTTTTGGCGATGGAAGCGAGAAATCACCTTCTTTTATTTTACAACATTTTCTACACAAACCGGTCGCATTTGTAATTCTGCCTTTGTTTGCTGTTGCCAATACTTGCATTGCCATTAATCCTGGCTGGGAAGATGGTTTAACTCATTCTAATTCACTTGGAATTCTACTGGGTTTAGTTGTTGGAAAACCATTGGGAATCTTTCTTTTTTCTTTCTTGGGAGTGAGTTTAGGTTTATGTGCATTGCCAAAAGATTTAAAATGGAAAACTATTATTGGTGCAGGAATGTTGGGCGGAATTGGCTTTACGATGTCTATTTTTATAACGTTGCTTGCCTTTAAAAATGATGGCGAAGAAGTAATCACCTATTCTAAAATCGCTATTTTAATTGCGTCATTTATAGCTGGAACTTTGGGTTTTGTTTGGTTGAAATTCATATTAAAAAAACGAGTTCGGAAGACCATATCTATCCAGAAAAAATAATTGGATTTGAAATAAATACAAAAAGGGAATTTAGTTTTATGCTAAATTCCCTTTTTTGATTTTTATGAAAATTTTTACCCTTTAATTTGCTTCAAAGAAGTCTTAATCCCTCTAATCAATGACGAACTGAATCCGTGCATTTCCATTTCGTTTAGTCCCGCAATGGTACAACCTTGAGGCGTTGTTACACGATCAATTAATTGCTCTGGATGTATGTTTTCTTCCATAATCATTTCGGCAGCGCCTTTTACGGTTTGTGCAGAAATAGCCAAAGCCGTTTTCCAATCAAATCCTATTTCGATTCCAGCTTGCATTGAAGCGCGAATATAACGCAACGCAAAAGCAGTACCGCTTGCCGCCAAAACCGTGGCAGCATCCATTAATTTTTCGTCAATAATAGGGGCAGTTCCTAAATCTTGGAAAAGCGCCACCACATTTTGTGCATTTTCTTTGTCTTTTTCATTGTAAGCAATACAAGTTGCCGATGCGCCAAACTGTGCCGCAATATTGGGCATAATTCGAATAGCATTATGTGTGTCGCCAATCTTGTTTTGAAGTGCTTCAATAGACAATCCACTTACAGCTGAAGCAATAACTTTATTGGAAATTACAGGAAGAATTTCAGCCAAAACGGTGCTTACTTGATACGGTTTTATGGTGAGAATAATAACATCTGCTTCTTGAATATTATGTTTGTTATCCGTTGAAACGGTTACACCCAGTTGTTCTAAATACAAAATACTTGACGTATTTCTTCTAGTAACGGTGATTTGGTTATTTTTCGAAAATCTAGTTAATCCTAATGCTATGGAAACTCCAAGATTTCCCCCTCCAATAATATGTACTTTCATTTATGTGTGTTTTAAAATCCTAAAATCAATCTGGCTATTGTAAAATAAATAAGAATTCCGCAAATATCATTGCTAGTTGTGATAAATGGCCCAGTTGCGAGTGCTGGATCAATCCCAAACTTATCCAATAAAATAGGCACAAATGTCCCGATTAACGATGCAATAATAATTACAGAAATTAAGGCAATCGTTACAATAATTCCTATTATAATTTCTACGTTCAAAAGAAAATGACTTCCCAAAAACAAAATGGCGGCCAGAATTACTCCGTTCAACAAACTCAGTGAAACTTCTTTTATCAATCGGTTGAACAAGGAACCACTCAAGGTGTCGTTTGCCAAGCCTTGCACAATTATTGCCGAAGATTGTACCCCAACATTTCCTGCCATAGCAGCAATTAAGGGTGTAAAAAAGAATAAGTTTCCGTGATTGGTCATTGCTCCTCCAAATAATCCGAGGACTTTTACAGAGACAAAACCTCCCAAAAGCGCCAACACCAACCAAGGCAAACGGGCTTTTGTCAATTCTATAATGCTGTCATCGGCTTCAACATCTTGCGAGATACCCGCGGCTAACTGGTAATCCTCTGTTGCTTCGTCCTTGATTACATCCACAATATCATCGATGGTGATCCGACCGACCAATCGACCAATTTCATCCATAACAGGAATGGCTTCTAAATCGTATTTTTGCATAATACGCGCCACCTCAACATCTTCTGTATAAATATCGACCGAATTTAATTTTTTGATATAGACTTCGCTAATAGGCGTTTTTGCAGAAGTGGTTAACAAATCTTTGAGCGACAACCTTCCTAACAATATATCTTCATCATCAACTACATAAATAGAATGTACTCTGGAGATATTTTCGGCTTGGATTCTCATTTGCTTGATACAGGTGAAAACATTCCAATTTTCGTTAACCTTAACCAATTCTTTGTGCATCAAACCTCCCGCTGTATTCTCAGGATAACGCAACAAATCGACAATATCTTTAGCGTGACCTTCATCTTGAAGTTCTGAAATTACTTGGTCCTTCTTTAATTCTGAAAGTTCTGCAATAATATCGGCAGCATCATTAGTCTCAAGTTCGTCTAGTTCCTCTGCGATTTCTTTTGGCGAAAGCCGGTTTAATATTTTTTCCCGTAAATCTTCATCGAGTTCAAGTAGAATTTCGGCAGTTTTTTCAGAATCTAATACCTTAAAAAGGTAAATAGCACTTTTGAAACTTAAATCTTCGAGGATTTCAGCAATATCAGCATGGTGCAAATCATTGAGCAAAACTTCAAGTTCCCTTTTGTTTTTGTTCTTGATGTGTTTTTTTAATTCTTTAGAAAATCCTTTGCTAATTTTAAAGTCCATCGGCTTCTATTTTTTGGGTCAATGCTATAAATTGTTCCACGCTAAGTTGTTCTGGGCGAAGGTTAAAAACTTCATCCTCTCTCAAACCATCGGACAAATTTAATGTTTTTAAACTATTTCTCAAGGTTTTTCTACGTTGCTGGAAAGCGGTTTTCACTACATT
>CAMBHH010000110.1 GCA_945866505.1 Flavobacterium psychrophilum | reverse complement strand
GGTCGTACCGACGACGATTTTAATGATGTAGTTTTTTATTCAACTGTTACGCCTTATACTGCTATTAAAACGGATGATATAAAACCAATAGATACACCAACAGATACCGATGGAGATGGCGTGGGAGATACACTTGATGAGTATCCAACGGACCCCACAAAGGCTTTTAACAATTATTATCCATCCAAAAATAATACTGGAACATTGGCCTTTGAAGATTTATGGCCCTCCAAAGGGGATTATGATTTCAATGACTTAGTAGTAGATTATAATTTCAATCAAATAACAAATGGCGAAAATAAAGTGGTAGAAATAAATGCTGCATTGACAGTGAGGGCAATCGGTGCTTCATTAAAAAATGCGTTTGCATTGCAATTTAATACCACTCCAAATAATATAAAAGCAGTTACAGGACAAAGTTTGAATAATGGTGTCTTTGCTTTAAATTCAAACGGAACAGAGCAAAAACAAGCTAAAGCAGTTGTCCCTATTTTTGATGATCCTTATAAAGTTCTTAATGCTCCAATAGGTATAACTAACACGTATATTGGTGGTGCATATAGTGCTCCTAAAACGTTGAACTTGAAAATAGAATTTGTAACGCCAATTGCATTAAGCGGTTTTGGAACAGCACCTTATAATCCATTTATTGTTGTAAGTGGTAATCGTGGAAAAGAAATACATTTGCCAGCAAACGCACCAACTGATTTGGCTGATAAATCTAAGTTTGGCACAGGTGATGATGATAGTAATTTAGCCGCTCAAAAATATTATATGTCAGATAATTCTTTACCTTGGGCTATTAATATTCCCGTGCAATTTGCTTATCCAGCCGAACAACAGGATATTACAAAAGCGTATTTAATGTTTAATAAATGGGCTGAAAGCAAGGGAACTCAATACACGGATTGGTATATGGATAAAGCCGGATACCGAGACAACTCTAAATTATATAAAAAATAAGAAGTAAAAAATAAAAGCAAAAATCCTAACAGAATTAAAAATCTGTTAGGATTTTCTTTTTAAAGTAGGTTCTATTTGAGACGCGATATTTTTTATCCAATTGGGATTAATCCCAAACAAAATAAAACAACCATTATAAAATATTTTTTATCCTACTTTTAGAATACATTCCAAAATATGGAATTATTTATATTTCTTTTAAAACTCAATTCATTATTAATCAACAATTTAACTGATTGGCACAGTCGTTGAAAAACTATAAAACAATTAATAATTACATTAATTTTAAACAATTACTATTATGAGAAAAATTAGCTCCAAAACTAGTCTCGTTTTATTTTCAATTTTAAGTATTTTTTTATCCTCTTGTGTCAATGACGACAATACCAGCACTAGCAGCGATATAAAATTTGATAATTTCGATTTTAAAACTACAAAAGAAATTAAGGTTTCTGTTTCTACCTTAAATTCAGAAAACAAACCTGTCGGTGGTGTATCTGTACAAATCTACACCCAAAACCCTTTAACACCTCAAGGTTTGCTTAAAAATAACAGCGAAGATTTCTTAGCATTTACGGGAAATAGTTCCGTTAATGGTACCATTGAATGCGAAATCGCACCTCAAACTTCTGTTGATAGTTTGAGTATTTTAGTGAATCAAATTGGTTTCCCTTCTCTAAAGCAGGTAAAAATAGACTCTAAAAATCTTACAATTGTAGTTGGCGGATCATCCCCTAGTTCTAATAAGACTCGTGCTGCTTCAAAAACAGCAGCCGTTGTACCTGAGCAAACAAAAATAAGCAACTACTATGTACTTGGTTCTTGGGATAACCAAGGAAAACCAAATTATTTATGGAATCCCGATGACAAAATAGCTAATGATTTTTTAGCAGATGTAAATGCATCTTTACCTGAACGTAAGAAACTTCCAGATTCTCATCCTGAATATTTTAATTCTACTGATAATGGAAACATTGAACTTATAAAAGATGCGGAAGTTTGGATAACATTTGTTCACGAAGGTACTGGATATAAAAATGTACTAGGATATTACACCCATAAAAACGATAGTCCGCCAAGTAGTAAAACTGAAATTAAAGATCCAACTATTATTTTTCCAAATGCTTCCTACAGTGGTTCTTCTGGTTCATTACGTGCCGGCAATAAAGTGCAATTACTGTATTTAGACCCTGTAACAAAAAAATACAGTACCGTTTTTCCTGCAGGAACTACTGTAACCTATTTTTTAATTACCAATGGCTTTACTGGTTCTACAACTTCAATTGGTTGGGGAATTAATACGTACTATTCAGATAGCCGTTTTAATCCAGAAAAAGATGCGGCCAAAAGAAAACACAATGTAGTCTTAAAAGACACAAAACGTCAACTTCTGTTAGTTGGTTTTGAAGATTTGTTCCGCGAAGGGGCCACTGACGACGATTTTAACGATGTAGTTTTTTATTCCACTGTTACTCCTTACTCTGCTGTTAAAACTGATGATATAGAATCAATAGATACACCAAAAGATACCGATGGGGACGGTGTAAGTGATTCACGTGATGAGTATCCTAATGATCGTACAAAAGCGTTTAATAATTATTATCCGTCTAAAAACAGTGTTGGAACACTAGCCTTTGAAGATTTATGGCCATCAAAAGGTGACTATGATTTCAATGATTTAGTAGTTGATTATAATTTTAATCAAATTACAAATGCCGATAATAAAGTGGTAGCTATAGATGCTTCATTAACAGTTAGAGCCATCGGTGCTTCATTGAAAAATGGGTTTGCATTACAATTTAACACCACTCCAAGTAATGTAAAATCAGTTACTGGACAAAGTTTAAATAATAGTGTATTTATTATGAATTCAAACGGAACAGAACAAAAACAATCAAAAGCGGTTATTCCTATTTTTGATGATGCTTATAAGATGCTTAATACTAATGCTGCTATTACAAATACTTATGTAGGCGGTGCGTATAGCGCCCCAAAAACAATGAACGTGAAGATTGAATTTATATCGCCTATCTCACAAAGTGGTTTTGGAACAGCTCCTTACAATCCCTTTGTTGTAGCAAGTGGTATTCGTGGAAAAGAAATTCATTTACCAGCATATGCACCAACTGATTTAGCTGATAAAACTAAGTTTGGTACTGGCGATGATGATACTAATTTAGCCGCTCAAAAGTATTATATGTCTGACACTAATTTACCTTGGGCAATAAATATTCCTGTACAATTTACTTATCCAGCAGAACAAAAGGATATTACAAAAGCTTATTTAATGTTTAATAAATGGGCTGAAAGTCAGGGTACTCAATATCTGGATTGGTATGTGGACAAAGCTGGATACAGAGACACCTCTATATTGTATAAAAAATAATTCGTAAAAAATAAAAATATAAAATCCTAACAGACTTCAAAAACCTGTCAGGATTTGCTTTTTAAAAAAGGTTCTATTTGGAATGTTTTATAAAAATTATGCACATATTATTACAAAAAAACAATCTCAATACCGTCTAAATATTCAAATGTTTATTTAATTTATAAAATACTTATCAAAATGTAAATTCAAACATTGAAGCGCCTTAAATTTTTTCCATTACTTAGCTTTATACTATCTTTATAATCTAAAATAAAAATAATGAAAGACCCCAAAATAAATATAAAGCGAACCGATTTACTTTCAAACAATTGGTACATCTTAAATAACTTCACTTTCGATTACCTTCGAAAAGACGGCGTTTGGATTACCCAAAAAAGAGAAGTTTATGATAGAGGAAATGGCGCTGGAATTTTACTCTACAATAGGCAAGAAAAAACAATAGTCCTTACCAGACAATTCAGATTACCGTCCTACCTCAACGGTAACGAAACAGGAATGCTGATTGAAGTTTGTGCTGGACTTCTTGACCAAGATCATCCCGAACAATGCATCATTAGAGAAACTGAAGAGGAAACTGGCTATCGCATAAAATCTGTGCAAAAAGTTTGTGAAACCTATATGTCTCCTGGTGCGATTACTGAAATTTTGCATCTTTTCATTGGCGAATATGATGCTTCAATGAAGGTACACGAAGGTGGAGGATTAGAACACGAACAAGAGGAAATTCAGGTCATTGAAATACCTTTTGACGATGCTTATAAGATGATTGCCACGGGCGAAATAAAAGATGCAAAAACCATTATTTTAATGCAATACGCCAAAATAAATAATCTCGTTGGATAGATTTAGGTCAAAGGTATAGGTAAATTTTACTAATTTTATTCAAACGATTCAAAGTTTTGGAAAACAGTAAGACAAAACATTCAGCACTACAAGAAAAAGATGGAATTTCACCACCCGAAATGATCAATAATAATCTTGTAAAACAAATTCAAAAATCTAGAAAAAAACAACTTTCATCAAAAATAGTAATTGATGGAATTCTATCAGGAAATATTGCTAATTTAAGTAGAGCCATTACATTGGTCGAAAGTACTAATCCCAACCATTTGATACAATCCAATGAAATTATAAATGCTTGTTTGCCCTTTGCCAACAAATCGGTAAGAATAGGAATTACGGGTGTGCCTGGTGTTGGGAAAAGTACTTTTATCGAAGCTTTTGGCAAATACTTGACTTCTTTAGGAAAAAAAGTAGCTGTTTTAGCCGTTGATCCAAGCAGTAGTATTTCGCGCGGAAGTATTTTAGGTGATAAAACGCGAATGGAAGAATTGGTAAAAGACCCAAATGCCTACATTAGACCTTCGGCATCAGGAGAAACTTTAGGTGGTGTTGCACGAAAAACAAGAGAAACCATAACACTTTGCGAAGCGGCCGGATTTGACACCATTCTCATTGAAACCGTAGGCGTTGGCCAAAGTGAAATAGCAGTTCATAGCATGGTCGATTTCTTTTTGCTATTTAAAATTACTGGTGCAGGCGACGAATTGCAAGGCATCAAAAGAGGCATTATGGAAATGGCCGATGCTATCATTATCAACAAAGCCGATGGCGACAATATCAAAAAAGCACATTTGGCGAAAGTCGAATTCGACCGTGCTTTGCATTTATTTCCAGCCAAAAAATCAGGTTGGATACCACAAACTTCAACTTGTAGTTCCCTGACTCAGGAAGGAATTGCGGAAGTTTGGGAAACAATTGAGAAGTTTCTACATTTAACAAAAACGAATACTTATTTCTTTGAAAAACGAAACGAGCAAAATCAATATTGGATGTTGGAAACCATTAACGAACAATTGAAAACTAATTTTTACAACCATCCTGAAATCCAAAAACTTCTTGATTTAACTAAAAAAGCAGTACAAGACAATGAAATATCTCCTTTTGTAGCAGCTCAAGAATTATTAAATACTTATCATAAAAAATAAGAACTAGAAAAATAATTTTGATTTACAGCTGATTTTTTTCTTTTTGTCTGTTGCTGTTTCTGAAGCGTTAGTACGCCACGAAATTTATTTTTGAGGCTATTCAATTGAATTTTAACTAATCACAAACTTCCCTTTTTCACTATCAAAAACTATATGTTCGTCTTTGAACAAGTTGTTGAAACTTCCTTTCATAATCAAATTACAAGGCTGGTCTTGTACCGTGTTTTCGGGAGTCATAATAATCATTTCGTCACTCAATTGTATCGCCATATCAATATCGTGAGTCGAAAAAAGAATACACTTTCCAATTTCTTGGGTGAGTCTTTTCAAAAGTTTAAAAAGCACCACTTTGTGCAGCAAATCTAAGTGGGTTGTGGGTTCGTCTAAAATAATTAAGGGCGTATCCTGCGCCAAAGCTCTTGCAATCAAGACAATTTGTAATTGTCCGTCGCTAATTTCGTAATGTTTTTTGGATATCAAATGACCAATTTGTGTCAGTTCAATGGCTTCATTAATTTTAGCACTATCATTGTCGGTCAGCGTTCCAATCCAATTCGTATACGGTTGTCTTCCCAAAGCAATAAGTTCCCAAACAGTCAAATTACTTGGTGGTAATTTCTCGGTTAAAACAACACTTAAATTTTGTGCCAAGGTTAAAGCATCAAGTTCGTGAATGTTCTTTTCATTCAATAAAACGGTTCCAGAAAGAGGTTTTTGTATTCCAGTTAAGGTTCTTAAAAGCGTTGATTTCCCAATACCATTCGCACCAATTAAAGCGATTAGTTTTCCTTTTTCTAAAGACAAATTAATATTCGAAGCAATTATATTCTTGGCTTTTTTAGCACTATAACCAATATTTAAATTTGATGATTGTAAGATGATTTTGTTTTCCATTAGTTCATCATTTTACGTTTTCGAATCAACAGCCAAATCACGATTGGTGCCCCAAAAATGGAAGTCACAGCATTAATTGGCAAGGTTAAATCGCTGCCTGGAAGCTGCGACATACTATCACAAACCAACATAATTATTGCACCCAAAAGTAAGGTGCTCCAGAATAAAATAGTATGATCACTGGTTTGAAAAACCAACTTAGCAATATGTGGTACGGCTAATCCAATAAAGGCAATTGGACCGGCATAAGCCGTGATACTTCCAGCCAAAATACTGGTGGCAAAGATGATAATTAATCGGGTTCTTTTGTAATTCATTCCCAAACTTCTGGCGTAATTTTCTCCCAAAAGCAAAGCATTCAATGGTTTGATACTCAAAAGACTTAAAAGCAAACCTATTGCCACACAAACGCATAATATTACAATCGACGACCAAGACAAATTTCCCAGATTTCCCATGGACCAAAAAGTGAATTTTTGCAATTGTTCGGCCGTGCTGAAATATGTTAGTGTTCCCACAATGGCGCTAGTTAAACTCGCAAACATCAAGCCGATAATTAAAATTGCCATTGTATCGCGCAATCGTTGAGATACGACTAAAACCGCTAGTAAAACCAAGAAACTGCCCAAACTGGAAGCCAAAACAATGCCATAAGAAGAAAGCAAAATAGAAGACAAACCACTAGGCAAAAAAGCAGCACCCAAAACAATCGTTGCGACACCTAAACTTGCCCCAGAACTTAATCCCAAAACATCCGGTCCAGCCAATGGATTTCGAAATAAAGTTTGCATTAATAATCCACTTATGGATAATCCCATTCCAACCAGAATTGCGGCAATAGCTTTTGGTAATCTATAATTGATAATGATATAATCCCAAGTTTCTTTGGTTGAACTTCCTCCAGTCAGGCTATTGAAAACTTCTTTTATTGGAATTGAAACCGAACCTAAAGAAATATTCAATAGCAAGGTAAATAGCAATGACAATGTCAAAATGGAGAATAAAGCAATATTTCGGTTGGTGTTGGTCAATTTATTCTAATTTCTGAAAGAAAAAAAGTTTATGATTTGGCAATAATTCAGGATGAAAAATTTTAATCAAATCTTTCAAAACCCAGTCTGGACGTGTGGGAGACCATTCGAAATAGATGATACCTCCTTTCGCGCCTTTGTTTACGGCGTACGAATATACTTTTTTATTTTTAAATGAAGCAAACTGATTGTAATGCGGATTGCTATCACTCATTTGTTTCAAAGATGAAAAATCGCCTGGCGCAATCCAGAAATCGGCATTTTGTGCTTTTTCCAAAATGCTTTCAAACGGCACTGCCAAACTTCCGGTTCCTTTGGTATTTGCCCATAAATAATTGGATTGGGCGTCTTTCAAAAACAGCGAAGCCCAACTTTCACCTTGCGGAACATACCATTGTTCTTGGTATATTGCACCACAAAGAACAGAAGGTTTAGCTGTTGCTTTTCGGGCTAAAGCCAAAGTAGTATTGTATACCTTTTCAATCTTGGAAAAAATTGCACCCGCCTTGGAATCTAATCCATACAATGCGCCAAAAAATTTAATCCATTCGGCTTTTCCAAGGGGAGATTGTTCCGTCCAATCGCCGTTGAGTAGTACTTTTAGACCACTTTTTTGAAGATTGTCCAAGGTTGGATTGCTATTGTTCAAACCAAAACTAACAATTACATCAGGTTTCATATCGATTAAAACTTCAGTGTTCAGATTTTCATTAACTCCTACTTCTCGAACTTTTCCAGAGTCAATTAGCTTTCTAGTTCTAACGGAAGAAATATAATCCGTATTTGGGAAACCAACCAACGTATTTTCGACTCCCAATAATTCCAATGCGGGAATGTGTGTTGTTGAAGTCACAACAATCGATTTTATGGGAATTTGAATAACTGTGAATTGCTTTAAACTATCCGGTATAATTCCTTTTTTTTCTTGGAGAATATAGGTAAAAATTTCTTTGGCATCTGGCCAAGGATTGGTGATTTTTAGTATGGAAAAGCCTTGGTATTTGTAGATTTCTAATCCTTTGGCATATCGAATTTCGTTTTTCGAATTGGCAATATTAATTTTGGAATTGCTGTCGTTTTGTTTGCATCCAAAAAATGGGATTATAAAAAAAAACAGAATTATTCGTAGATTAATAGATTTCATAAGAAACTTTTGAAAGAGTTGCAAAGGTATATTTATTCTGTTTTAAAAATCAATTTTATTTTTTTATTCAAATTTTAGAACTACATTTGCTGCCGTATTGAGGTTGCTGTTTTGTTTTTCGAAATAGCATTAAAAGGGAATCAGGTGAAAGACTGCAGATTATCGATTAGAGATTTCGGATTGTAATAAATCTTAATTCTAAAATCAAAAATCAAAAATCAGAAATCCTGAGCTGTACCCGCAACTGTAAGCTATCAAGCTTGTTGTTATCTACAAAACCATTGTTCAAAAATTTAGGAGTTAGTGATTTGAGAATTAGGATTAAAAAAATCCTTAATCAAAAATCCTTAATCCTTAATCAGGAATGAGAAGGTCAACAACAAGACGCAAGCCAGGAGACCTGCCTATTACATCGAGTATCAAACTTTCGGGAAAAAAGGTTTGGGTATGGGTCATTCTATGCTTTTCTCCCATTTTTAGTATTAAAAATGTTTTATTAAAATGAACAACAAAATCGTTCGCATCAGTACGTTATTCGTGCTGATGACCAACTGTGTTTTTGCGCAACAAAAAGACAGTATCGCTTCACCAACTCCTTTGGATGAAGTTGTAATCTCTGATTCTAAATTTGCTTTAGCCAAAGAAAAATCAGGAAAAGTAATTACCAAAATCACTTCTGAAGACTTAAAAAAGAAAGAAGGACAAAGCATTGCCGCTGTCTTAAATTCGGTTGTGGGAGTCGAAATTAATGGTAGTCAAAGTGTAGCCGGAAAAAATTTAGGCTACTACATTCGGGGCGGAAAAAGCAATCAAGTCTTAATTCTTATCGACGGAATTCCGGTTACCGATGCATCGGGAATTAGTTTTGAATATGATTTACGTTTGCTACCTACAAATCAAGTTGAAAGTATCGAAATTATGAAAGGTGCTGCCAGTACTTTGTACGGAACTGGCGCTGTAACTGGAGTAATCAATATTACTTTGAAAAAATCCGGTAAAAAGAAAATTCAGGGAAATGCCTATTTTAATGCAGGAACCAACAATACTGCTGCTGATAAAAAAACAAATTTAGAAGATTTCAATCAAGGATTTTCGGTGAATGGAAACGTGAAAAAATTGAATTATTTTGCCTCCTTGAACAGCACGGAGACTAATGGAATGTCGCAAATTGCTCCGCCGAATGAAAGTCTTAAATATGAATATGATCGTTTTTCAAGAATCAATTATTTGGCTAAATTGGGTTATAAAGCTTCAGAGAAAATGATATTGGATTTCTTTGGAAATTTCGACAAAATCAACAATGATTACGATGGTGTTTTTGACAATACGGGCACAAACGATGTGTTTCAGAATAATTCTAAAACGGAACAATTTCGTTTTGGTTTTATGCCAAAATACAAATATGACAATGGACAATTTATTCTGAATTCTAGTTTCAGTAAAATAACTCGTTCTTATAATGAATTAGAAAGTTATTCTGGGACAGTTGGCCTTTCTCAATACGACTCCAGAAGCGTGAATTTTGATGCCTATAACAAATATGAGTTTTCTACATCTTTGTTTTTGGTATCTGGTGCTCAATATCAGTTTTTCGATATGAATAGTGTAACACCGTACGGGAATATTGCTAAAGAAAGCACTAAATTTAATATGATTGATCCGTATTTTAATGGAGTTTTTACCTCGGATTTCGGGTTAAATGTCAATGCTGGAGCGCGTTTGAATATTCATAGCGAATACGGAAATCAATTGGTTTATAACTTAAACCCATCGTATGATTTTAAAGCGTTTCCGTTGAAGGTTTTGGCTTCTTACAGCACCGCTTTTGTAACGCCAAGTTTGTATCAATTGTATTCTCCATATGGAAATTCTGATTTGACTCCAGAAAAAAACGCCACCATTGAAACTGGTTTTGAAACAAATTTTCTAGATAAAAAACTACGTTTTTCTGCGGTAGGATTTTATCGTGAACAGACTGATTTTATTGGGTTTTCTTCGGCCTATAAATACATTAATATCGATGGGACAAATAAAGCCAAAGGGGTTGAAACCGAAATCACTTATGCTTTGACCGACAAATTGAAATGGATTTCAAATTATTCTTTCACGCAAGTTGATAAAGCCTTAGATCGATTGATTCCAAAACATAAAGTGAATTCGGCTTTGGATTATCAAATTAACCTTAGGACTGCTTTTAACTTCAATTATCAATATGTTGATGGTAGGAATGACGCGTTCTTTGATGGAAAAACGTTTGGAACTCAAAATGTAGTTTTAGGTTCTTATCAATTGGTAAATGCATTTTTGAACTATGAATTGATAAAAAATAAATTGAACATTTTTGCCGCAGCAACTAATATTCTGAACGAAGAATTTGTAGAAAATGTGGGTTACAATACTTTGGGTAGAAATTTCAAATTGGGGTTAAACTTTAAGCTGTAATTTTAAGATTAATTCTATTTTGCTTAAAACGTTTCTTAAAATATTGTTTATGATGTTTTCTTTAAAAATTAATTTAATCTCAAAATGATAGTATCCATTTATAGAACCTGTTTAAAGTAGTAAAATCAAAGAACCTCAAAAATTGCATTAACAAAAAATCCCAATCTTTCGATTGGGATTTTTCTATAAGTAAGTAATCTTAAATTGAGTTTATAAAACGTTTATTTTACTTTATTAAGTATGGCTTTGAAAGCTACTGGGTGATTCATCGCTAAATCGGCAAGAACTTTACGGTTCAATTCGATGTTGTTAGCTTTGCATTTCCCGATGAATTGTGAATAAGACATTCCTTCTAATCTGGCTCCAGCGTTGATACGTTGAATCCACAAAGCGCGGAAATTTCTTTTGTTCACTTTTCTGTCACGGTAAGCGTAGCACATTGCTTTCTCAACCGCATTTTTTGCAACTGTCCAAACGTTTTTACGACGACCAAAGAAACCTTTGGCTTGCTTCATTATCTTTTTTCTTCTTGCTCTCTTAGCAACTGAATTTACTGATCTTGGCATAATTTTTCTGTTTTT
>CAMBHH010000109.1 GCA_945866505.1 Flavobacterium psychrophilum | reverse complement strand
ATAATTTCAGTAATCGAAATATTAGTTGCAGCTTTACAAGCTTATATTTTCACAATGTTGGCCGCTTTATATTTTGGTTCAGCAGTTGAGGAGCATCATCACGAAGAAGCTCATTAAAAAAGGTTAGAAATTAAAAGTTAAGAGTTATTTGTTGAGGTTTTCAACGTATAACATTTAACTAATAACGTATAACCATTAAAGAAGAATGTTTAATTTTTAATACATATTTTTATGGAAATTCCTAAAATCATTGGAGCAGGATTAGTAGTTATTGGAGCAGGTATTGGTATTGGTAGAATCGGTGGTTCTGCAATGGACGCCATCGCTCGTCAACCAGAAGCTACTGGAAAAATTCAAACAGCTATGCTTATTGCAGCTGCGCTTATTGAAGGTATTGGTTTCGCAGCATTGTTTGCAGTAAACTAGAAAAAGACAAAAAGCTGTAACGGTTGGTTGCAGCTTTTGTTTTAATTTTAAAAACACACATTGGTACAATATAAATTATACTTAAATTAAGATGGAAAAATTGTGGGAAGATTTCGGGTTTGGATTGTTTTTTTGGAACGCCATTATTTTCGTAGGATTAATTTTCTTGTTGAAAAAATTTGCGTGGAAACCTATTTTGGATGCAGTTAATGAAAGAGAAGAAGGTATAAAAAACGCATTGCTTTCTGCTGATAATGCTAGAAAAGAAATGCAAAACCTTCAAAGCGACAACCAACGTATTTTGCAAGAAGCAAGAATGGAACGTGATGCTTTATTAAAAGATGCACGTGATATGAAAGACAAAATGGTTGCCGATGCTAAAAATGAAGCTCAAGCTCAGGGTCAAAAAATGATCGAACAAGCTAAAGCCGCTATCGAAAGCGAAAAAAATGCAGCTATGGCCGAATTGAAACTACACGTTTCTACTTTGTCACTTGAAATTGCAGAGAAATTATTAAAAGACGAATTGTCTAACAAAGAAGCTCAAGTAAAATTAGTTGAGAAAATGTTAGGTGACGCTAAATTAAACTAATATGTCAAGTACAAGAGCAGCAATTCGGTATGCAAAAGCCATTTTAGAAATAGCAGACTCCAAAGGTGTTGCTTCTGAAGTGAGTGCTGATATGGCATTGATTTCAAAAACAATAACTTCAAATGCAGAATTAAGTTTATTCATCCAAAATCCGCTTATTATTACGGAGACAAAAAAGGATGTTGTTTTAGAAGTTTTTGCTTCGGTTAATGCAGTGACCAAAAGCCTTTTCCAATTGTTGTTGGAAAACAAAAGATTTGAAATCTTGGATGATATCGCGGTAGAATACAACAAATTGTTTGATATCTTGAATGGTGTTGAAGTAGCCAAAGTTACTACAGCTATTGCTATGGACGCAGCTTTAGAAGCAAAAGTTTCTGCTAAAATTGCAAGCATTTCTTCAAGCAAAAAAATTACCATTGAAAACACGGTAGATCCTTCTATCATTGGGGGATTTATTTTAAGAATAGGCGACAAGCAATACAATGCTTCCATTGCCGACAGATTACAAGTATTAAAAAGAGAATTAAGTAACTAGTTATTGATATATAATTATGGCGGAAATTAAACCTGCTGAGATTTCAGCAATATTAAGAAAGCAAGTAGAAGGTTTTGAATCTGGTGCTACATTAGAAGAAGTAGGTTCTGTACTTCAAGTTGGAGATGGAATTGCTCGTGTTTACGGACTTTCTAATGTTCAATATGGTGAACTTGTAGAATTTGACAATGGTCTTGAGGCGATTGTATTGAATTTGGAAGAAGACAATGTTGGTGTGGTACTTTTGGGACCATCAACAGGAATCAAAGAAGGTTCAACTGTAAAAAGAACGCAACGTATTGCGTCTCTTAAGACTGGAGAAGGAATGGTAGGTCGTGTAGTAAACACTTTGGGTCAACCAATTGATGGTAAAGGTCCAATCACAGGTGATTTATTCGAAATGCCGTTAGAAAGAAAAGCGCCTGGAGTTATCTTCCGTCAGCCAGTTACCGAGCCATTACAAACAGGTATCAAAGCAGTTGATGCAATGATTCCAGTAGGTCGTGGACAACGTGAACTTGTTATTGGTGACCGTCAAACGGGTAAATCTACCGTTTGTTTGGATACTATTTTGAATCAAAAAGAATTTTATGATGCAGGAAAACCTGTATTCTGTATCTATGTTGCCATTGGACAAAAAGCATCAACGGTAGCAGGAATCGCAAAAATGTTAGAAGAAAAAGGTGCAATGGCGTACACAGTAATTGTGGCTGCTAATGCTTCTGATCCAGCTCCGATGCAAGTGTATGCCCCTATGGCAGGTGCTGCAATTGGAGAATATTTCAGAGATTCTGGTCGTCCAGCTTTAATTGTTTATGATGATTTATCTAAACAAGCTGTGGCATATCGTGAGGTTTCTCTTTTGTTGAGAAGACCACCAGGACGTGAGGCTTATCCTGGAGACGTTTTCTACTTACACTCTCGTTTATTAGAAAGAGCTTGTAAAGTGATTGCTGATGATGATATTGCCAAAAATATGAATGACTTGCCAGATACTTTAAAAGGTATCGTTAAAGGTGGTGGCTCATTGACTGCTTTACCAATTATCGAAACTCAAGCCGGTGACGTTTCTGCATATATACCAACTAACGTAATTTCGATCACTGATGGTCAGATATTCTTGGATGGAGATTTGTTTAACTCAGGGGTTCGTCCAGCGATCAATGTAGGTATTTCGGTATCTCGTGTTGGAGGAAATGCTCAAATTAAATCAATGAAAAAAGTAGCAGGTACTTTAAAATTAGACCAAGCGCAATACCGCGAACTAGAGGCGTTTGCTAAATTTGGTTCTGATTTGGATGCAGTTACATTAAACGTAATTGAGAAAGGAAAAAGAAACGTGGAGATTTTGAAACAAAATCTAAACGACCCTTATACTGTTGAAAACCAAACTGCCATTATCTATGCAGGTTCTAAAAACCTGTTAAGAAATGTTCCTGTAAATAAAGTTAAAGAATTCGAAAAAGATTACTTAGAATTCTTAAACAACAAAAACAGAGCAACACTTGATGCTTTGAAAGCAGGAAAATTGACTGACGAAATCACAGATGTGTTAGAAGCAGCAGCAAAAGAAGTTTCAGCGAAGTACAATTAATTAGGTTCTAGGTTTTGGGTCTTGGGTTTTAGGTAAAACATAATCCAAAACCCAATACCCAAAACCCAATACCCATAATAAAATGGCAAACTTAAAGGAAATACGTAATAGAATTACTTCCGTTTCATCAACGATGCAGATTACTGCTGCGATGAAAATGGTTTCTGCAGCAAAGCTAAAGAAGGCGCAAGATGCCATTACGGCAATGCGCCCTTATGCCGAAAAATTAACGGAATTATTACAAAATCTTTCTTCAACTCTTGATGGAGATGTAGGAGGTGAATTTACTACCCAAAGAGAAATTAAAAAAGTATTGGTTGTAGCAATAACTTCAAATAGAGGTTTGTGTGGCGCTTTTAATACCAACGTAATTAAAGAAGTTAAAAACCGTGCCGATTATTACGAAGGAAAACAAGTAGATGTTTTTGCCATTGGTAAAAAAGGAAACGATATTTTGACTAAAACACTTACTGTAGTTGATAATCAAAGTCACGTTTTTGACGCATTGACTTTTGACAATGTTACTGTAATTGCAGAAACATTGACTCAAAAATTTGTTTCTGGAGAGTATGACAAAATCGAATTGGTTTACAATCAATTTAAAAATGCTGCAACTCAAATTGTTCAAGTAGAACAATTTTTGCCATTGGCTCCAATAAAATCTGATAAACCAGCTTCATCAGGAGATTATATTTTTGAACCATCTAAAGAAGAAATTGTATTGACTTTGATTCCAAAATCATTGAAAACGCAATTGTATAAAGGTGTTAGAGATTCATTTGCTTCAGAACACGGAGCACGTATGACTGCAATGCATAAAGCAACAGACAACGCAACTGAATTGAGAGATCAATTGAAATTGACTTATAACAAAGCGCGTCAGGCTGCGATTACTAATGAGATTTTAGAAATCGTTGGTGGAGCGGAAGCTTTGAAAGGATAATAATCTTATTCAAAATATATTTGAGAGTCCCGCAGTAGCGGGACTTTTTTTATACTTTAAAACCCTAAATTTTACATAAAATTAAACTTGGGTTAAAATCAATATATAATTATTGTTTACCTAACATTAAATTAACTGTAGCAATGTTTTTATAAAATTTGTTAATCTCTAATTAACGTGCAGACTTTATATTAAGAGTAGTTTTGCAAAAAAATTAAAAAAAATGAAGAACATAAAACTAATTGTATCAGCCTTTTTTTTTGTTACAATTGCTCTAGCACAAACCAAAGGCACTCTAACAGGCATCATTACCGATAAAGAGTCAAACAACGCTCCTTTACCATTTGCAAATATTTTTGCTAAGGAAACAAAAAGCTCTACAACGTCAAATGAAATTGGAAAATATGTGATTGAACTACTACCAGGAACCTATGTAATTCAAATTAGTTCAGTGGGATATGAATCTTTTGAAAAGACAGTTACCATTAACTCAGGAGAAATAACTACATTAAACTGTTCTTTAGGCTCTGGAAATTATACATTAAAAGATGTTGTCGTAAAAGCTACGACAAATAGAGAGAAAGAAACCGCTATTTTGTTGGATCAAAAAAACGCTGTTGTTATCAAACAAAGCATAGGAGCTCAAGAAATGTCTCGAAAAGGAGTTAGTGATGTTGAAGAAGGTTTAACAAAAATATCAGGAATCACAAAAGTGGATGGTAGAGGTTTGTTTATTCGTGGACTCGAAGATCGTTATAACAATTTGCTGATAAACGACTTGCAATCACCGTCCAACAGTCCTTTCAAAAAAATAATTCCATTGGATTTATTCCCGACTGATGTTGTTGGAGTCTTGAATGTTTACAAGACTTTTAACCCCAACATTTCTGGAGATTTTGCTGGTGCAACCGTTAATATCGAAACGCCCCAACCCAAAAACATCACCAAATTGAATATTGGTTTTGGATACACAACAAACAACAATCTTAGAGATTTCTTGCTTTCATACGATGCCAATTCGACCAAAGGAAGACTTGGTGCTATAGGCGATGGCAGAGCAATTCCTAATGCATTTGGATCGGTTCCAAATGGAACAAAACTTTCCCCATCACAATATGAGGATGCTTATGGCAAAAACAATTGGGATGTTGCATCGAACAATAGCCCTTTGAATTCCAGCATTGGATTCTTGCACTCCCAAAAATTCAAATTGGAGAAAGAAAGAAACTTTAGCTATATTATGTCATTCAATTTTGATAATAACTATGTTTATAATGAAGGTGTTGATCGAACTTTCAATCTTGGTCAAGGCAATTATGACAATAATCTGTACACCACGCAATACAGTTATCAAACGACGCTTTCTGGTTTATTGGGATTAAAATACAAAACAAAACGTTTGAGCACGAGCGTAAATTCGATGCTAATCAAGGCTACCGAAAGCAAAATACAAGATCAACTAGGATATACCAATAGTTTGGCCAACCAAACCAATAATCTAATCCGGATGAATCAATACGAGGAGTCAATTTACTGGAACAACCAACTATTAGCTGATTATAAAATAACGGAGGACGGAAAACAGACTGTTAAAGCTGGTGGAGCTTATGTAAGCACTTCTTTTCAACAACCAGACAGAAAATTTCTTTTGGGAGTTAAAAACGAAAACGACATCAATGTGTCTTATGGTGGAAATAACTTGAATCGTCAATATCTTGACATCAAAGGAAACTTCTATTTCTCTTCGTTTCTGGAATACAACTTGAAATTTGGTTCTAAAGAAAAAAATAACAACTTGTCAATAGGTTATAACAGCTTTCTTAACGACATGCAATCGAGCTACCGTTTCTTGTCGGGCAAAAAAAATATCGAGAAAAACTATACAGCTAGTCTAAACAGCATCAGTTCATTCATCAATGACGACATCAACAACGGAATATTGTATGTGCAGGAAGAATCAAATGGAGATTACAAAGTAAAACTGAACCAGTTTGTGAATGTGGGTTATTTTAATTTATTCATGAATTTTGGAGAAAAATGGGATATCAATGGGGGATTGAGAGCCGAAAATTCAAATCGTGAAATAAAATACAGAGAACAAGGAGATCCTTTCGGAAGTAAATATCGTTTAAAATCAGATGACAAACTTGACATACTTCCATCGATAAATGCCAAATACCTTTTGAACGACAACAGCAATTTAAGAGTATCATTGGCAAAAACCATTACTCGTCCGGTTGCTATGGAATTACTTCCGATAAACTATATCAATGCCGACGGAACTTCTGAAAGTGGAAATCCAAACTTGTTGAACAGTGAAAATTATAATATTGATTTTAAATATGAATTGTTTCCTAATAGCAAGGAGTTGTTTGCTGTGGGTGTCTTTGGAAAAATGATCAACAATCCAATCGAAAGGGTTTTTAAACCAACGGCTAACAGCGGTGGACAAATTACCACTTTCAAAAACTCGGAAGAAGCCGTAATCTTTGGAGCCGAAATAGAAATGCTTTTTCAATTGAGCAGAATTCACGAATCGCTTTCTGATTTTTCTTGGGGCTTCAACACTTCATTAATGAGCACTGTCGTGACAATTGATATCGCTAAAACAGGAAACGAATTGGAAAACAGCAAAAACAGGGCTTTGCAAGGAGCTTCAAACTGGTTGATCAACTCTGATTTGAAGTATGATTTCAATATCAACAAGGACTGGAAAAATTCAATGAGTTTAGTTTACAATGTTTACGGAGACCGAATTTATGCGGTGGGTTCATCAGGAATTGACCATATCTATGAAAAATCATTCAGCAAACTGGATTTTATTTGGACCAATACCATCTCGAAAAACATTGAAGTGAAATTTGCGATAGACAACATTTTAAATCCAAGTTATAAAAAAGAAGTCGGAAGCGAAAGTACACTAAACATTATCGAAGATTCGCTAATCGTCCGAGAATATAAAAGGGGAGTTGGATTCTCCATCAATCTTGGATACACCTTCTAAAAACAACATCAAAAAGAGCTTATTCAGCTCTTTTTTTTATGTCTTTTGGTAACATAAAATTTACGTGAAATTCATTGTTGCATAATGCTATAATAACAATTTGCTAACAGGGTTGCGGAATATCAGCACTACTTTTGGCATAAATAATTAAACAAAAATTAAAATTAAAAATCACTAAAAATGAAAAAATTAGTATTCAGTATCGCCTTCTTATCATTGGTTTTTACCGGTTGTTCATCAAGCGACGACGACGTGGTAACCCCTCCAGTTTTGGGGACAGGAGAAATAACAGGAGATGTAACAGCTTCTAAAACGTATATAAAAGGGACTTACACTTTAAGTGGAACGGTTAGAGTAAAAAGTGGCGCAACACTAACTTTCGAAGCAGGTTCTATCATTACAGCAGACGTTACTAATGGTGCCGATGCTTTATTGGTAGAAAAAGGAGGAATGTTAAACATCGCTGGAACAGCAGCAGAACCGGTTGTTTTTACAGAAAAATCAAAAACTGCTGGATCTTGGGGCGGAATAATCATTTTTGGAGAAGCTCCAATCGTTTCAGGAAAAACATCTGACGGAACTCCAATTACAACAGCCACTTCAGAAGACGGAACAAACATTGTTTACGGTGGAACCAATGCTACTCACAGCAGTGGAAGTTTGAAATATGCTCGTGTAGAATATGCAGGAAAGAAAATCCTTGACGGAAACTCTGAAATGAATGGATTTTCATTTTATGCTGTAGGTTCAGGAACAGTGTTGGAAAACCTTGTTTCTTATAAAGGTGCTGATGATGGCTTTGAATTTTACGGTGGAACTGTAAGTGCCAAAAATTTGATTTCTTACGGAAACACGGACGATTCATTTGACTGGCAAGATGGATGGCAAGGTCAAGCAAATACCAACTGGTATGCATACCAAACAGGAGCTGGAAATTTCGGAATGGAAATTGAAGCAAAAAGTGTAAACAACGCTTTCTGGCCTAAAGTTTCCAACATCACATTAAGAAGAGCTGCCGGTACAGCTACTGAAGCAGGAAATCCACTTGAAATTGATGCTTTTCAATTCAAAAAAGAAGGAAATGGAGAATATTCTAACATTGTAATTTCAGGATACACAAATACTGCAATTTCAGGAAATACAACTATAAATGCTGTTGTTGTACGAATTCAAGAAGCAGCCACAAATACTAACCAAGTTAATGGCGGAAAAATAAAAATGTTGAATGTTAAAATTGCAGACAGCACACCTCAAACTGGGGCAGGAGTTTCTACATTTACAGTAGCTTTTCCAGCTGGAAATTTCACGACAAGCTCAACCGCTACTGGAGCAGCATTGACTCCTGGGGCATGGGCAATTGTTGACGGAGTAAATTTGTTGAGCAATTTGTAGGAACATTTCTGATTATATTTAAAAAGCCGTCTCAAATAATTGAGACGGCTTTGTTTTTTTCCTTTGTATTGAAGTATGTAACTTTATCCAATTCACATTCACCAACGGAACAACGTTTCTAATTGCTGTAAGCAACAGGGTTTTTGTTTATGACCACAACCTTTACAATATTGTTGTCTTTATAATCGACAATTTTTGTAACATATGGACTTTCAAAATATTGCCATTTACCGTGTCTTTTACCCTCTCTGTACTGAGCAATTGCTGTTATGGTTCCTTCCTCAGTATATGAAATCCACTTTCCCTCTAATTTGCCATCTATGAAATTTCCAACCTGTTTCACTTGACCATTTTCATAATAATAAGTAGCAGTTACTATATCGTCTACATTTTCAATTACAGGTGTATTTTGAGAAAATATAACTGCAGAAAACATCATCATTGAAATTAATAACATCTTTTTCATAATTCTATAATTTAAAATTAATATTTACATAACAAATGTATACATTAATTTACAATAAAAAAACTATTTGGTAACAATTTGTTAACATTAGAATAAATTTCTATGTTCAATTAACACAAAAAGTATATAGTACTAGCATCTGGAACGATTCCCACACTTTTTTTTCTTAATTTTAAACCTAAATAATAACATTCCATACTTTGAAAATTACCGAACTCACTACAATAGAAGAAATGCTGGCACAAATAGAAATAATCCGTCAGTTGTACCCCAATATTTCCGATGAAAAATATAAATCTTATCTTGAAGCAATGTTGCCTCACAATTATACCCAAGTTGTGGTTTACGATGGCGAAGAATGTGTTGGACTCACCGGTTTATGGTACGGAATTAAATTATGGTGCGGAAAGTATATGGAAATCGACAACTTTATTGTGCATCCCAATCATCGCTCCAAAGGAATTGGCAAACTCCTAACCGATTATGTCAATAAAAAAGCAACTGATTTAGACTGCACAATGATTGTTCTCGATGCTTATACCCAAAATTTTACTGCGCATAGGTTCTATTACAATCAAGGTTATAATCCTAGAGGCTTTCATTTTATCAAAACATTAAACGAAGAAGGATTGACTTAACCTAGATGGAAACACTAGTCGGATTGAATCAATAAAATCAGGATTAAACCAAAGAATTGGTTATTTTTGCCCTACACAATTTAACAAACACTCTTTTGGGATTATATAAAAATCTTTTCAAACAAACTGCCATTTATGGACTCGCAACGGTCTTGCCGAGAATGTTGAGTTTTTTATTGGTGCGGTTATACACCGGAATTTTACCCACCGCCGATTATGGCGAAGTATCAATTCTATTGTCTTGGATGGTATTCTTCAACGTGATTTTATCTTACGGAATGGAAACTGCTTTTTTTAGGTTTTACAATTCTGAAAAAGACAAGCAAAACGTGATTGCTACTTCGACAATTTCCATATTTTGGTCCACCATCTTCTTCCTTTTTGGAGCCTTAATTTTTAGAGACTCATTGGCAGCTTACGCCAATGTGGATGTGCAATTTATTACGTATTCCATTTGGATTTTAGCTCTGGATGCGTTGGTTATTATTCCGTTTTCGAAGCTTAGAGCCAACCAACAACCCATGAAATATGCTGCAATTAAAATTGCAAATGTGATGGTCAACTTGATTCTTAACATTTTCTTTTTGGTGTATTTACCTCAATTGTCTGCAGATCATCCTAATTCATTCTTCGATAATTTGTATGTTGAACACTCTGAAATAGGATACATTTTCATAGCTAATTTAATAGCGAGTTTGCTAACACTAGTTGTGCTTTCGCCAAATTATTTCTCCTTAGATCGAAAATTCGACACTATTCTTTGGAAAAAAATGATGAAATATGGCTTGCCCATTCTTGTCGCAGGAATTGCGTTTGCGGTCAACGAACATTTTGATAAAATTTTATTAGGTTATTTACTTCCTGAAAATAGTGCCAAAGCCGAAGTAGGCGCTTATTCTGCATGTTACAAATTGGGATTATTTATGGTTTTGTTTGCCACGGCTTTTCGATTGGGAATCGAGCCATTTTTTTTCAGTCATTCCAGCAGCGACAATGCACCTCAGACTTATGCCGTAATTACCAAATATTTCGTGATATTGGGTTCTTTAATTCTTCTTGGCGTAATCGTTTTTGCCGATGTTTTAAAAATGCTACTGCTCGACAACACCTCCTATTGGGAAGCGATGAAAGTCGTACCTTTAATAATTTTGGCTAATTTCTGCCTAGGAATTTACAACAATCTTTCGGTTTGGTACAAACTCACCGATAAAACTCAAATTGGCGCTTATATTTCGATTGTGGGGGCAATAATAACCTTGTTCTTAAACTATCTTTTAATTCCAAAATACAGCTATTATGGTTCGGCAATTGCCACTATTGTTGCCTACGGCAGCATGATGGTTATTTCTTATGTGCTTGGAAATAAATATTACCCTATTCCTTATGATATGGAGAAGATTGGCGGTTACCTAGGTATTTCAATCTTTTTCTCCATCATTTCTTTCTACGGATTTAGAGAAAATTATTTCGTTGGAATTCCATTGTTAATTGGCTTTATATATTTTATATATCACAACGAAAAAGAAACTATATTAGCCATTGTAAAAAGGAAAAAATAAAATTCATCCGCGTACGGACAGGTTGCGACCTGTCCCTACCAATAATAATAAAAATGAAAATCAACATTATCAACAAATCGCAACACGAATTGCCCAACTATGAAACCATAGCTTCGGCAGGAATGGATTTGCGTGCCAATTTAACCGAAACTATAACCTTGAAACCATTGGAAAGAGCTATCGTAAAAACGGGTCTTTTTATCGAATTGCCAATAGGTTATGAAGCACAAGTTCGTCCAAGAAGTGGCTTGGCTGCCAAAAAAGGAATCACCGTACTCAATTCACCTGGAACTGTCGATGC
>CAMBHH010000108.1 GCA_945866505.1 Flavobacterium psychrophilum | reverse complement strand
CAAGACGTGATGGATTATTCGTTGAACAAAGCTTCGGAAGAATTGCTGAAAAACGCTTTGCATCTTGAAACCAAAAATTTCATCCATAACTATTTGATAAACAGTTTTGACTGGAGTGAATTGGCACAAGAATGGCGCAATCACAAGTTCAGTTATTTGGATAATTCAGAGGCGTCAACCAAATCCAATCACGCCAATTGGGCAGCAAAACAATTGGAAGCCATCGACAAACTATTGGAACCTTCCCAAAAATTCATTCTGCAATTGAATAAAATTTTTAATACGGAAACAGTCGATTTGAATCACGTTTCCGAGCGTTTTCAAGCAGCTTATAATTATTTTATCAAAACAATGGACGATTTGGTTTTCGAAATTTTATGGAAAGTGGAAGAAGTCAAACGACTCAAGAAAGCCAAAGCTTTTTATGATGAATTAATGGTTTTGGAAGAACTGCAAACCAAGGCTGTTTTGCGATTAATGAAAGCCAAATTGTTAATTGAAACCGTGGTGGCTGGCGAAACAATTTCGAAGGAAAAATTAACTTCGGATGTTATCAAAAAATACATCAGCCATAAAACCGAAGCCATTCAAAATCAGTTTAAGGAAGTCAACGTCACACTTATTGAAGACGAAGCGGATATTGAACGCTACACCAAAAAGAAAAAAGAACCCAAAGCACCCAAAAAATCGACAGTCCAAGAAACCTATGAATTATGGCTGGAAAAGAAATCGATAAAAGATATTGCGACTATAAGATTATTGACAAACCAAACGATTTATGGACATTTTGTAAAGTTGATCGAATCAAAAGCAGTAGCTATTTCAGAGGTATTATCGGAAGATAAAATCCAAATTTTAGCAAATGCTTTCCAAGGCTATAAAGAAGAATCTTTAAATGCTTTAATGGAAAACAATAGTGACAAATTTACTTGGAATGAAGCGCGAATGTTTAAAGCGAGTTTGAATTAGTTGATTTTAGCACCTTAAAAGCACACCTTTTTTCTTGTAAAAAGTTTTTGAAAAATACCCATTTATAGGGATGTTTTAGTATTTCTTATTTCCTTAAATTTGACTATTATAAACCAAAAAAATAAAAATTATGATTACAAATGAAGAACAATTCGGCGGAGAAGAACATTACAATGGAGAAGGACATTTTGACCTCCAAGGCAACATTAAGTATGTTGGAAACAAACCAAAAGAAAATGTAAATGATTATTTAGCGTATTCCTTTATTGATATTTCTCATGATGGAGACAATGGAATAGTAGTTTTTATTTTAAACACGAAAGCTACTGCTTTAGGTAAACCAGAAAAATTTTCAATAAAATTCAATAGTAAAAAACTAATTCCTTTCCCTGATAAGGAACAAACACCTTTTGATAGTAATGCAGAAGTTGCTTTTGTAGCAATTGTTGAGAGTAAAGATTTTGACTTAAACGTAGTTGAAAAGTATTACACAGAACTAAAACAAAACATTAGCGGGCAAAGAAGTAGTCTTCTTTCAATTGGGGAAGGTACGGGACTTATTAGAAGACCTTAAAAATAATGTGCAGTAAAATAAAACAAATACAATTAGCTTTACTCATTTGGTTTTTCCAAATAGGTATTGCTTATTGTCAATATGATTCAAGGCTGATTTTACTCCAAAAAAAGTATGACAAAAGAGAATTCAATCAAACAAAGCAAGGATTAAAAATCATTCCCTTTTCTAAATTAAAAGTTGCTGACCAAGCCTATTTTTTATATTTAAAAGCCAATGTATTATTAGCGCTTGAAAAAAGAGACAGTGCATATAATGAGTTTTTAAGATCAAAAAAAAAATATGTACAAATAGATAGTGTTGAAAAAGTAATGGATATTAATTTAAATTTGAGTTTTTTGTTAATTTCATTAAAAAAAAGAACCCCTGAAAGCAGTGCTTATATTTCCGAAGCCTTAAGCTATTACAATTCGTGTAGCAATTTGAAAACTAAAATTAAGGGATTAATAGGTGTTGCTTCTCAAAAAATTAATGCAAATGAGGCAAAAGAAAGTGTAGCAATTTTTAGACAAGTATTGCTGTTGAGTAAAACGCTAAAAAATGAAGAACAAAAATCCTCAATTTATAATAATTTAGCTGTTTTGTATAATGAAATACTAGTAAAGCCTGATTCTGCATTATATTACTTAAAAAAAGATTATATCTATTGCAAAAAAATAAATTCAAACTATGCTATTTGTGTAAATTTAGTAAATCAAGCCTCATCTTATTCTAAAAAAAATGATTTTAAAACAGCAATTCAGTTACTAAATCAAGCGGATAATATTGAATTAGCACAAGATCGATTAGACACTAAATATTATATTAATTACTATAAATATATCTATTATCAAAAAAGCAATGATGCTACAAATGCTATCATTTGTTTAGAAAAATCAAATTTATATCGAGATAGTCTGGATTTACGCCAACAAAAATTAGTGGTCGAGGAACTACAAACCAAATACAAAACCCAAGAAAAAGAACTCGAAAACCTGCGCCTAAAAACAAATATAAAATCCAATCGAATGCTACTTTACTGCTTTATAGGCTTGTTGATTATATTGATAATAATAAGTGTTTTGGGATACAAAAACATCATCAAAAAGAAACGAATTGCAGAACAGGACAAACGCATCAAAACACAAGAACTCGAAAAAGTACTCAAAGACCAAGAGCTCAACGACATCGATTTGATACTCGAAAGCCAAGAAAAAGAACGCCAAAACATAGCCAACGAGTTGCACGACAATTTGGGCAGTATGCTTGCGACCTTGAAACTAAACTTCCAAAACTTAAAACGCCAAAAAGAAGCTATAAACCTCAACGAAACCAAACTCTACGACAAAACTGATGCCCTGCTAGAAGAAGCCTATCAGAAAGTGCGCAACATTGCCCATCTCAAAAACCTTGGAGTCATAGGTAGCGAAGGACTGCTAGTTGCTGTCAACAAAATGGCCGAGAAAATGAGCGTTTTAGAAAAACTTAAAATAAATGTGATTCCGTTTGGGCTCACCGAACGATTAGACAATACCATCGAAGTGACCCTATTCCGAATGATTCAGGAATTGTGTACCAACATCATTAAACATTCCCAAGCTAGTGAAGTCAATATTTATTTGACCCAGGGTTCACCTATCGAAATCAACATAATTATAGAAGACAATGGCATAGGCTTTGACCCCAAAACCATCGAGAGTCAATCCGGAATTGGACTCAAGAATATGGAGAAAAAAGTAGAACAAATGGGTGGTACTTTTAGCATCGATTCCAATTTAAACAAAGGAACATCCATCATTATAGACTTACCCTTATGATAACAGTAATCATCGCCGAAGACCATCAAGCCCTTATAGACGGCATCAAACTTTCGTTAGAAATGGAAAAAGACATTTCTGTTATAGGCGAAGCCAATGATGGAGAAGAACTGATACAAATTGTTCGGAACAAAAGACCACAAGTGGTCCTAACTGACATAAGAATGCCCAAATGCGATGGAGTTTGCGCCACCAAAGCTATTAAACAAGAATTTCCAGAAATCAAAGTGATCGCTTTTAGTATGTTTGACCAATACGAAGCGGTACAACAAATGAAAGAAGCGGGAGTATCGGGATATATTATGAAAAACTCTCCCCTTACCAAAGTAATCCAAGCCATTAGAGCGGTCGCAAACAACGAAACTTACTTTGACAAAGGCATACCAACCAACGAACAAGAAAACAAAGAGAACATCCTTTTGAGCAGTCGCGAAAAAGAAATTTTGCGCCACATAGGCGAAGGAAAAACATCCATTGATATAGCCGATATCCTTTTTATAAGCAAAAACACCGTTGACTCTCACCGCAAAAACATCCTCAGAAAAATGAATCTTTATGGCAAAACCGATATAATTCGTTTTGCGGTAGAGCGCAAGTATGATTTTTGAACACTTTTTTATCCCCTTCTAAACGTATTCCAAACACTAAGTGAAAAATCCCATTCTAGGGATTTTTTTTGTACCTTGTAATACCGATTAGCAATATATATGAATCCAATAAATTGTCCTCAATATATTGTCTATCGGCATTAACCATTTGTAATTTCCAATTTTATCTCAACCCTGACAGGGTTCAAAAAACAACAGGGAATTTTTGTGTGATTTATTTTCCAAATTTCATAACAATGCCTTCCTTCAAAACGCAGATAGGGTTAAATAATAATAATGGTAAAATCCCCGTTTTCAGAATTTTTATTTACGAGACAATTCCTGATTTTAAAGTGTAATAATCACAAAATCAGCCCACAAAACCCTCTGAGTCCTTATTGCTATTGGGATTGAAAGAATTAGATATCTACAAACAGCCAATCGAAAAATAATTGAAAAATCCCTATTTGTGGGGATGTTTTGGTATTACATGTTTTTGCAATTTTGAAGAAGCATAATGGTTAGTTGCCCTAAACCCTGCTAGTTAAATCTTGATAGTAATCGAAGCTGGCAGGGATCAAGGGTAAATGATAAAAAAGAGTAGAGTCCTAAATATTACGGTTGTTATAAACTAAAAATAAGCGATGTGAGTAGAAGCAACGAAAAACAGAAAATTGCAACACCAAAAATAATTTCAAAAGTCAATTATTTATTAATCTTTAAATTTTAATACTATGCCAATTACCAGTTTAAATAACAGTCACCTGACAGATGCCCAAGTAACAGCTGCAAAAACCGCTTTAACAAGCCTTGAAAGTACACTTGCAGCAGTCAACATCAATCTCTCGGCAGAAGACCGCAAGCGCTACGGTAGCATCAACGAGCAGAACAAATTACTAGTCAACAAAGCGATGGATTATCATAACAGCCAGCCCGAGTTGCAAACCCCACATGTTGATTGGTCTGAATACACCAACGATTTTAGTAGTCGCAACAACCTTGAAAGTTTGATAGCAAGACTAGAAAACCTCGTAACCCGATTGAAAAACGCCAAAGTATTGCACGATTTCGACAACTACCAAGGCGCATTAGCCGATTATGCCTACACAATTTTTATGGCAGGAACTGGCACTGTGGGTTATGAAACTAAAATGAATGATTTGAAACAGTTTTTTGGTAGAACTCCATCGAGCGACAAAAACACCCCTTAGGCGGGCTCTTAAATATAAAATTTGAGGTACTAAATATATAATTTGGGGTTCTGAATATATAGCTTGGGGTTCCTAATCCAAAATTTACGGTTGCCAACCCCAATTTTAGGGTTCCGAACCCCAAAATAGTAGTTAAAAACCGCAACGGAACAGTCTTTAACCCCAAATTTGGTGTTACGAACCCCTTAGGAACACTCTAGAACCCCATTGTAGGGTAAGGAACCCTAAGGAAGACTATTGAACTTAAAATTTGCATGGCAATTTAAATAGCAAAGCAATTAACAAAAACAAGGCATTAACAAAAAGGCGCTAGCTGAAATTCCTGAACAAGAGTAAGCGGAATTAAAAAAATAGAAATTATGAGAAAGTTAATATTGATTATAGGAATGTTGTTAAATTCAATAATAGTATTTAGCCAAAGTTCATTAGAAATTGATCCATTAAGTTCAGTTAAATCTTCGGAAATTATTTTAAAAAAAGGAGCTTATATACTCACAATAAATAAATTTGATAGAATTTCATCATTTAAAATGGAAAAAAATTATGTAACAATGCCAAAATTAGAAACTGATAGCACACTTATAAGGAAGAATAAAGATACTTCTGCTTTTAGTGAAGTTACCCAAAAAGTATTTAGTTTAGATTTTAACGATAACACTGTTTACACCTTTACTATAAAAATAGATAATGATACAATATCTAGAAAATATATTTTCAAGAGTATTTCAAAATGGAGTTGGTCTTCAACATTTGGGGCAAATGGGATTTTTCTAACCAATCCAAACAGCTATAAAACCATTAAAAATGGTGATAATAATTATAAAATAATAGAATTTAAGGGCGAAAAACGGATAGAATATGTTCCGAGTTTAATGTTTACATTTTTGGATAAATCAAAAGACATATCTTTTGGTTATACAGGCGGTATTGGGTTTGACTTGGAAAAAATATCTGTTTTTACAGGAATTTCATTAGGGATTGGACAAAATATAATTTTAACCAGTGGAGTAGCTTTTCACCAACAAGAAAAACTAAATTCAACCTATAATATTGGACAAGAAGTTGATACAGCTTTAACTACAGAAAATTTAGTTACGAAACAATATAGGTTTAATCCATTTGTAGGTATTTCATTTAGACTTGATAACAATCCTTTTAAATAGAGACTATTGATAATAATCTTGCTAGGCAATCCTTATCAACCCAGTCAGGGTTCAACCCAGTTAGGGTTACTATTTGACCAATAAACGAGGTTTTATAGTAAGAAAATATCAAACAATAGTATAACAATAACTTAGAACAGAAGTAAACCTTATTTTAAAAATAGACATCAAAAAATAAAATCGTTACCCATAATTTTTTATCCAATGCAAAAATTACAAATAGAACAGTATAACATGCTACTATCCATAGAAAACCATTTTGAGGACAATCCCACAATTTGGAATGCTGCTACTCCTATTAATGAAGCCAAAATACAATTATCCTCTAAAATTGATTTAATAGCTGCACAAATAGCAGTACAAATGCGCACTCAAAGCTGCATAAACAGTGACAAAGCCAACTATAGAATCATCCTTCAAAATAAGGGAATAGTTTTAAGCGCAGCCATACGCGCCTATGCTGTTATTACAGGTAAAAATGATTTGTATTACAGAGTAAACTTATCATATACTGATTTTGAGCGGTTTAGTGAAGTCGAATTAATAGGTGCAATTGCCAACTTACATCGAGTAGCAACTTCGGAACTGGTTCATTTAGCTCCCTTTGGCGTTACAGCAACAACGCTAGCAAACTTATTGACAGCTAGTCCTGATTTTGGCATCCTAGTAAAAAAACAAAACGAAACCATTGACAAACAGAAATCTGCTACCGATAAAATTGCGGCTTTGCTCTCGGAGGCAATCTCATTCCTTGAAGCCAGCCTCGACCATCTTATTGTGGGACTTATCGCTACTCAGCCCCAATTTGCCGAAATTTATGCTGTTGTCAGAGCTCTCAATTGTACATCAGCCCAATGCGTTGAGTATAACAATTAATATCATAAAAACAATAATATCCAAACCAAAATCTAATACCAATCTTGTAAAAATAGGAGAAGGAATAACCCTAGTTTCTAGCAAAAAAGGCTTTAATGCGATACAAAACTTAGTTACAGACTCTCATCAAGTTAGGATTAGGCATCCCAATTATACCACTAAAAGCGTTTCCTTTTACATTATAGATGGCGAAACAAAGGAATTAGTCATCGCGCTAGAACCAGTTTAAGGGTTTCCCCAAAACAACGATACAATCACCCTTTTTGGTATTATTCCGACAAGGTATTTAAGACAAACAGAAGAAGGTTTATTTATTACAATGGAAGTAAACCAATAAAAAACGAAGACAAAATTATGCTAGAAGTAAAAATAATTAAAACCCAAAATTATTCTGAAATACAACTTCAGAAAATAAGTAACGCTGTCAAAAAAATGGAAAAGGTCTTGAATTCAAAAGTTTTTAGGTACCAAGTGTTAGCATTTACAATTCAAGGAAAAACAGGATTTAGTTATAAGAAAAACTGGTTTTCTACTTTTGAGAAATACAACAATGACCATGTCTATCATTTCATTATGAATCCCAATGTAGAGATAGCGAAAGACAAAACGGCTACCATCGAGTTGTATTTATCTTTATATTCAGGGGATATAGACAAAACCAAAGGAAAGGGTTTGCCAGAAGAAGATTGGGTTCACACCAATCAAATGTTTTTTGAAGCAGCAAGCGAAAGCCAATTGGCAGGTCATTTTGCTCACGAATGGTGTCATAAGTTAGGTTTTTGCCACTCAAGGTATAAATGGCAAGATCCCAATAGACAGTATAGTGTGCCTTATGCCATAGGGAATTTGGTGGAAACGTTGTCATCATAACAAACAAAAACATCCCTGATGGTGTTAATTAACAGTATAATTTCACCTATAGAAATCCCTTACTTTGGATGGGTCTGGGAGGTAGAGGTAATTCTCGTCTAAAGAATGCTAGGGTTTTCAATCAATAAATCTTCCGACAAGTGATTACTAGCTTCGCCAATAATTTCTATTTGATTTAAACTTGAATTAAACATCGTTGAATTATTGACAAAAAGTTTCTAAATTATAATCTCGAATATAGCTTTCAATTTCATTAATGGCATCAATAATATGAAGCAAACGAACTTTATTGCCTAATCATCTTGTATAAATTGGTTTTTTTTCTTTGTCAAAAAAGTGACTTATTTGTTTTGATAAATCTCTTGCTGCACGAAACTAAATCTACTTTTTTAGAATGCAATTCTTGTAAGTCTAATAGGATTTAAATAAAATCCAAATCGATGGGTTGACTATAGTACAAACCAACCAATAAATCTATATCGCTATTTTCGTTTGCAGCACCTCTACCTACGGAACCAAACACCTATCCTTTCAAAACGGTTTGTTTTGTTAAGAAGCAACAATTAGATTGATTTGATTTTTTGAAAGGTTTAATCAGAAAAACAACTATAAGTTAATATAATTAAAATTTCATTTGTAATTACAAATTCAGTTGTGAAGAATTGCTAATTTTTAAGGCAGTTTGAATTAGAATTTGAGCATAAATTGTTTTTATTTTAGATAAAATAACCATAAAAAGTTCAAATCTGAGGTGTTTTATTTGCTGATTATTTCTGGTTTTCTTTATAAAAAATTCTTTTGGATTCGGCAAAAATTAGTTAAGACCCCATATTTACTAACTTTATTACGTTTTAACCAAATTAAGCAATCGATTTAAAAGTAATTGAAAAATATCTATTTGAAGTTAGTTTTATATCTTTTTTATTTGCTAATTTTATTATTTATATATTTTTTAAGTATAATCACCCCAAGTTTAACCTAAAAACCTACACAATGAGTAAAGAAAATTTACAGGGAATCTACACCTGGCTTAAAACTGCGCCAGTACCCAAAATGGTAGAGGAAGCACTTCAATTTTATGGCGTTAAAAACAATTATCATGACCCAAACAACCCAGTAATTAGATTATGGGGAAACATTTTGCGGGTCGATGTAAGAGATTTTTATGATTGTAATTTGGATCATCATTATGACAAAACAGATCTTGACGAATTTGTAAGCAACCATTCCAGTACAGATTCACATCATATATTCGGACAAAATTTAAAATTTATTACCGACGGTCACCTTGTACCCTGGTGTGGCCTGTTTATGGGTATAGTGGCTCACAATTCTGGCGAAGAATCAGTTAAAGAACCGCTTCTTCCTCTTAATTGGGGTAATTTTGGTACTGAAGCATCGGTACCAATGTTTGGCGATGTTCTAATTTTTATTCGCCTTGCCGAAACCGGAAAAAAAGCAGGTCATTTAGGTTTGTATATTGGTGAGGATAAGGATTGTTATCATGTTCTAGGTGGTAATGAAAACGACACAGTTTGCATCACTCGAATTCTTAAATCGAGGTTATATATTGCCCGCAGACCAGACTATATAAAAGTACCCGATTGTGTGAGGATAATAGCACTGCCTTCTAATTGTGCTGTAACGAAAAATACAGGAATTTTGACTTTATGTTGAAATTATAAAGCAGTAAACTAGTATAATGTATTTCAAAAAAGAGGAGTTGCACAGCAATAATTCGATTGTGCTATTTTGCAAAGATTGTCGAAGACGATTCAAAAAGGAGTGCCAATAGCAATTGTAAAAAAGGCTATTAAATTTTTAATAATTTTTACTATTTCCTCTAAAATTGTACAATTAAATAGTTGAAATAGACTTATTACCCCTGGATAGTAGTATGAAAGTTTATCTCTTTTTTTATTAAATTTTCACTATGAGTTTTAAACAATAGATTGTTATCGAGTGAAGAATTCCTTACTTGATTGGTAATTACAAATAAATAAAAGCATCACCAAGACAAATGGATTTTTTCGGAGCTTCTAATTTGCAATTTTCTCTCGCTCAACTCGACACTGTTAAAAGCGAGGATCTCAATTCTGAGAGGATTTGTAAAAATTTTTTCGTTCCTTTTTTTGTTGGGTGATATGAAATGTATCACTTATTATGCGAAGGATTAATCCCGAAAGCTTTCGGCACGTTGCCTTAAATGGTCTGTTCCTAAGGAACTTGTAAATAAAGCGATATTGCCATAGGCACAATTCATTTTGAGTTTTTCTCTTAGAACTATAACATCAACTAATTAATAATTAACGAAGTTTCAAATTTGATGATTGGCGCCCCACTATATAGGGTTCAATTTGAAATAAAAATTATGAAAAACTCCTATTTTTAGATTTTTTTTTGAAAGACAATTCTTGTTTTTTAAAAATAACAATTTGGATTCCAGGTTGGAAAACCCCGTGAGTCCATATCAATATTGGGATTGGCAGCGTTTAAAACTAAAAACCGCAAACCCCAAAATAATTGAAAAATCCCTATTTGTAGGGATGTTTTTATGGAATATAATTCTTATCATTGTATAAACTAAACCCCTAAAAATGAACACTTATGAAAATCAAAACCCTTAAATTATTTTTTCTTGCTTTTATTTTGATTTCTGGAGCAGCAAAAGCTCAAGAAAAAGAGATAGAACAAAAAAAGACAACCGAAAACCAAGAAGTTAAAACGGAGGGGCAATCCGAAGAAAAAATTGCAAAAAACTCTGTTGCCCTTTATGGAGGACTACCGGGATTTGCACTAGGTTACGGACGGTTACTCAACGATTATTTGTCTTTGCGATTGAATGGAGCTACATTCTCCTACGGACAAACTTGGGATAATATAACTTTAGGCGAACGAAAAGTTAATCTTGATGCAGATTTTGATTACCGAGCTATCGACTTGTTGCTAGAATACTCGCCTTTTAAAAAGAGCTCTTTCAAATTAGTGGGAGGTCTGTCCTATCTAATTAAAACCGAAACTTCGATTGTTGTAGGAGCAGCAAGCGATTCGAATTATGGCGATATTGTTATCACAAAGGATCAAATTGGTGACATAAACATTAATGCCAAATGGTCTGGAATATCGCCTTATATCGCCACTGGTTTTGGTAGAACTATCCCAAAACGTAATTTTGGATTTGGTTTCGAAATTGGCGGTCACTTTCTTGGGAAATCTGATTTTAACTTTGCAGCCACCAAAACGCTTTTGCCTCTCGAGGAAATAGAAAAGGAAAATAACGAATTCCAAAAATGGATGGATCAGATCACATTTATCCCTTCAGTAATGCTTCATCTTAACTACAAATTTTAATAACAATTAAAAACGAATATCATGAAAAAATTAGTTCACTCATTATTGACAATCCTATCGGTAGGATTTATAATCAGCAGTTGCAATTTCACTGATTTACCGAATGCAGATTTAGTCATTTCTCAAGATTTTATGAGTCACGTGGCTGTGGTAAATTTTATTAGTGACACATCTGCCGATGCTTCTGGCCTTTTAGACGAGACTTTAGACAAAAC
>CAMBHH010000107.1 GCA_945866505.1 Flavobacterium psychrophilum | reverse complement strand
TATTTTCGAAAGAAGTAGGAACAATTTTTACCTTTTCAAACTAAAATGCCCTTTGTATTCTTGTCCGTTAGCTCTTGTAACCACAAACCAATAATCGGTGGCGGGAAGTTGAATTCCGTTATAAGTTCCGTCCCAACTGTCAGTATTGGTGCTTAGATTTTTAATTAATTTCCCATAACGGTCAAATATATTCACACTTAGCCCTGTTTCAAAATCAGAAAATTTAATTTTCCAAGTGTCATTGTATCCATCACCGTTTGGGGTGAAGAATTTTGGATACATCAATAAGTAAACTTCTTCTGTTGAAGGCTCGCAGCCGTATTGGTCTCTGACCCAAACCGTATATTTTCCGCTGCTTAGTCCTGAGAATTGATTGCTAGTTTGATAATTAACACCGTCAATAGAATAGTCATAGTTGCCAGTATTAGTTGCCGCAATGTTTACGATTATTGTATTTTCTTTGTCTGTCCAATCTGTAGTTTCAACAGAATTGATAATGGCTTTCTCAGATTTTTTTACCTCGAAGTTTTTAGTACTTTCACAGGAAAAAGAGTTATAATCATTGGTTAATTTAATCGAAAAACTACCAGGATTTTCAACAGTTATGGTCTGTGTTTTATCTCCAGTGGACCACAGATAATGATCGAAACCTGCGCCTGCATCAATGGTAATTTTTTTGTTTTCGCAAATGGGAACAATGTCTTGAATATTGATAAAAGGTTTTGCAAAAAGTGTTAATGTCAATGTTGCAACAGCATGGCAAGGCGTGTTTGAATTGATGCGAACATAAATTTTGTTCTCTCCCAAAGCCAATTTATAGCTAGAGAAATTAGTTATTCTATCGCTAGCAGTTTCCTTTTCTGCACCAGAAATAGATTTGTAATACGTGAAAAAATAACCGCTTGTACTTGCAATAACTTTAGCGTCATAGCTGCTTAAATCTACGGTTTCAGTTCCATCATTCAAATCATCACAGAAAAAATCGTTATAATTATTTGCGGGTAAAGTAGCAATTAGCGAAATGGTTATGGCTAATCGGGTTGGGCTTTCACAACCATTGACAGTTTGAGTTGCATAATAGGTTTTTCCATCTTGCAACGGAGTCGAATCGGGTAAAATACCTCCTGCAATTGAACTATCATACCATTTTATGGCAGTTCCTGTAATTGCAATAGTATTTAAAGTTGGGTTTTGGCTAGAGCAAAAAGTTTGGGGAGAAATTGCCGTTGGCATTGCTGTATTTTGAATATTGATTACCACAGGAACTCTTTCGCTCTCGCAGCCGTTAATAGTTTGCGAGGCATAATAGGTGATACCGTTTTGTAAAAGATCGGTATTAGCAATAAGATTTCCATTGGTCAAAGCATCGTACCATTTTATGTTTTGCCCTGTAACGGCTATTGAACTTATAATTGCATTTTGTTGGATGCAGAAGGTTTGTGGAGAAGTTGTAGTTGGTAGTGGTTGACTGTTAATGATAACCGTTTGGTTTTGAAGAACCGAATTCCCATTTCCATCATTGTAATTCCAAACAATGGTATAAGTTCCGGGTAAACTATAAGAAATCGGACTTGTAGTTGTGGCTGTAATGGCTCCTGCACAAGCATCTGTTGCCGTTGGGATTGTTGTGATTTGAGTTTTGCAATCGCCAGCTATTGTTGGGAGTGTTGCGAGGTTTGGAACGGGTGGTTGATTGTCTTCAACTATGATATCAACTGTTACAACGCCATCGCAACCTCCAGTTCCAGTAATTGAACAAGAATACTGACCGTTATTGGCGGCGGATGCATTTGGGATAATTGGGTTTTGGTCAGATGAATTAAAACCATTTGGTCCTGTCCAAGAATAATTGGTTCCACCAGATGCTTTTAGTTCTAATGTTTTGCCAATGCAGATTGGGGAGTTGCTTTCTGGAATTGGCAGACCACCTGTAGTACTTTCTTCCGTAAATTTCATTAAGTAGAAATTTATATTACCTAACATTTTGGGCTGGTAAGAATCAGGATCGGTTTCAATATAATATGTTGATGTTGTTCCTCCTATCACAATATTATCATTATTGTCTAAACAAATTTTGTTTTCGGAATATTGATTTCCACCTCCAACAAAAGTGCCCATAATTAGATTACCATCAGTAGAAATTTTACCTATATAGCCTGATGAATTTCCTTCTTTTTTATATGTACAAGGAGTTGTTATAGATTTTGATCCCCCCCCAAACAGGATCATTTCCCATACCTCCTAAATACAAGAAATTATTTTTAAAAATTATTGAATATAGTATAGTGGCTTCTCCAAAGTAGGATCCCCAAATCCGTTGTCCATCTTTATTTAGTTTTACAATAAATCCTTTACCAGTAGATCCTAAATTATTGATTTCATCAAAACTACCTGGAGTTGCAATATTGTTTTTGCTGTTTGTATAGCCTCCCATATAGATATTATCTTGATCATCTAGTTCGATTGACGTAAGTTCATCTAAACCTTCACCACCATAATAAGTACTCCATATTCTGTCTCCATTTAAATTGAATTTGTAAACGGTACCATCTATCCAATTATTGAAATTGTTGGTTTGAAAAGTGTTTGGTGTAGAAATATAATTTTTACTGTATGTCATTCCTCCTAAAACCAGATGGTCAATACCAACTTTGATAGTATTGATGTAATCGTGATTTTCTCCTCCAACATAAGTGCTCCATATCAGATTTCCATTTGAATTAAATTTAGTTAAAAATCCATCATAACTCGAATTATTATATTGAACGTGATTTAATAAAGTTTGGAAACTGTTATTTATTGAAATTCCCAACTTGCTATCTGTTATACCTACAATATAAATGTTGTTACTACTATCTATGTCAATATCAGTTGCTTCTACGACTCCATAATCTCCTCCAAAATAAGTAGCCCAAGTTCTAATTCCTAAAGAATTAAATTTGGCTAAAAAGACTTTATTACCACCAGATGAATTTTCTTTATAGGATCCGATAGTTGAAATATTTGTTGTACTTTCAGTTGAACCTGTAATTATAAAGTCATTTTGTTTGTCAACTATAATTGAATTAATATAATCATAACTTTCCCCACCATAGTAAGTTCCCCAAATCCTTTTGCCGTTAGAATCAAATTTAGCAATGACTCCATCGTATTCTTTTAAACCGGCTGCTTGATGCGCTCCAGAAGTTGCGTAAAATCCAAATGAATTTTCCATCGATGTATAACCAACGAGATAGGTATTGCCATTTGCATCACAATCAACATCTCCAAAGGTAACACTGTTGCCCTCTCCGTAATACGTCCCCCACAACCTTGTAGGCACAGGATCAATGACCACTGTTTTACCAGATACATTTTCAGCACTTGCAAAACCATACACATTTTTCTTGATTTTGGTATAACCAATAGCAATTTCCTTTTTGTTTTTCCCGTCTTCTGTCCAGCTCATCGGCAGGGTTTCTTCCATTGCTCCAAAACGAACTTGCATTCGTATTTTATTATCCACCAACTCCGTTTTAGCACCATTAAATTGCATTTGAATGTCCGATATTTTTCCTTTTGGATGCACCACAAAATTGTACTCCACCGCCTTCAAACTGTCTTCGGGAATCGAGAAAACCACATCAATATTGGGATAAATATTTTTATAGGTAATTTGTTGGTACTGATGCACCATCAAAACACCCTCAGGCTTATTGGGAATATTGTAATAGTTGTCGTAATCCTTCGATTTTTGTTCTGTAATGAGTTCCACTTTGGGATTAGAATTCACAAAATCAATGTCTATTCTGTGGTAAATGTATTCTAAAGTATAGTCAGGAAGTTTTTCTTTTTCTGTTTCAGGATGCAATGACGGACGAAGTTTCGCTTTTTGCTTTTCCGTTAAAGGATGCTTTTTGGTTTCATATATATCATACGAAAACCCATTGGTTTTTATTTGAACATTCAAACCGCTAGTATTCAACAAGTATTTTACCTCAGGATTTGGTTTTCCTTTTTGGTCAATAATCTGTCCTTTGTTTTCCTTAAAACCAATAGATTGATTTTTGCTTTGAGCAAATGCATAGCTTGCGAAAAATAAAAACAGCAAAAGTAATTTAGGTCTCATTGGACTGATTTGGAGATTGCAAATGTAATTAAATATCTACAAAACAAAAATGTAATTAAAGTTTTACATACAAAACTTAACATTTAAATCATTTTGCTAAACAACTCTAAATATGTTCTATTATTGCACAAAACATTTTCTTTTGAAAGCCCAAGTATTTCTCATCACGCCACCCTTTACCCAACTGAATACACCCTATCCAGTAACTGCGTATATTAAAGGGTTTTTGAATACCAAAAACATTTCGGCAATATATAGCGGATTTAGGCATAAAAGTGATATTGAATTTTTTTCGAAAGAACGAACGGTTAATATTTTTGGTTCAGCAGCAACAAACATTAAACAACCACCCAAACCATATTAAATTAACCCGTTGGGTGTAATTATTAAAAACGTCAGTTCGAGTGTTTTTTGTGAAGTAAAACGGAACAAAAAATGTATCGAGAACCGTTTTTAATGAAGTTTATCTCGTTCTCGATACGATTTTCTATCGAAAATCACTCGAACTGGCGGAAAATTATGATCAAAAACTAATTACACCCAACGGGTTAAATTAAGATTTTATTGTCTCAATACTATCAAGACTATGATTGGGAATAATTATTTTTAGTACTTACGTTTTTATTTATACATTTAATGTCATTATATTTGATACATAAGTTTTTATTTAAATAAATTATTTAATAATTTATGATTCTTGCGTGTTTATTTAGATATATAATGCTATAATTTTTGATACTTGTGTATATATTTAGACATTGGATGTACTAATTTTTAATAATTATGTGTTTATATATATATTGTACGTCATTATTTTTAATATTTGTGTGATAATTTAGATTTTAAGTGGTATTATTTTTAATACTAGCGTATTTATTTTTAAATTAAGTGTAGTTGTTTTTAATAATCGTATGTTTATTTAATATATTGCACTAATTTTAAATAAAAATACAATGCTCTATCTTAATTTCGCACGAGTCTTGAAACTCAAAGGCATTCTTCATCCCTTTACCTACCTGCAAACCATAGGATATTCTGGCGGTTACGCCACAAAATTGGCTAACAACCGTATTCAAGAACTCAACATCAACCGTTTAGAGAAATTCTGTCGCGATTTCAACTGCACCCCAAACGACATCATCGATTTCATACCCAATTCAAACGACAGCATCCCGCAAGATCATGTCCTGCATTCGCTCACAAAAAAAGCTGTGGACGATATCTCCACCAAAATTTCAAATCTCCCAATCGAGAAAATTCAACTCATCCACGAAATGATTAAAAATATGGAGTAAATTTGTACCATGAGTAAACTCCTTCTCATCACGCCACCTTTTACCCAACTGAATACTCCGTATCCAGCAACGGCATATATCAAAGGGTTTTTGAATACCAAAAACATTTCGGCAACACAAGCCGATTTAGGCATTGAAGTGATTTTAAAATTATTTTCGAAAGAAGGTTTAAAGGATTTATTTAATTTCCCAACACCCAACACCGAAGACCCAAAACCCAACACCCAACACCTAACCCCCAACGCCCAAAGAATCCTCGCGCTACAAGACGAATACATCAAAACCATCGATTCGGTTATTGCATTTTTGCAAGGGAAAAATCCAACTCTGGCATTGCAAATTTGTCAGGAAGATTATTTGCCCGAAGCATCTCGTTTTGCACAACTCGAAGAATTGGATTGGGCGTTTGGAACAATGGGAACTCAGGACAAAGCCAAGCATCTAGCCACTTTATACCTCGAAGATATTTCCGATTTTATTGTGGAATGTGTCGATACGAATTTTGGTTTCAGCCGTTATGCGGAACGTTTGGGACGAAGTGCGAATTCTTTCGACGAATTATACGCAGCTTTGCAAGAAGAACCAACGTATATTGATAAAATTCTAATTTCACTTTTAAAGGACAGAATCGAAACCGTTCAACCCGAATTATTCCTGATTTCGGTTCCTTTTCCAGGGAATTTATATTCCGCTTTTCGTTCTGCTCAATGGGTCAAAAAACACTATTCAAATATTAAAATTGCAATGGGTGGCGGTTTTCCCAATACCGAATTGCGTTCGCTTTCGGATGGGCGTGTTTTTGAGTTTTTCGATTACATTACATTGGATGATGGCGAATTGCCAGTAGAACTCTTAAATTCCAAAATTCAAAATCCAAATTCCAATGAGTTTAAAAGAACCTTTTTGTTGGAAGATGGAAAAGTTGTCTATAAAAACAATTCATTAAAACCCGATTACAAGCAATCGCAAGTGGGAACGCCCGATTATTCCGATTTGTTTTTGGACAAATACATTTCGGTTATCGAAATTGTGAATCCAATGCATCGGATGTGGAGCGACGGTCGATGGAATAAACTTACGATGGCGCACGGTTGCTATTGGGGGAAATGTACGTTTTGCGATATTTCATTGGATTACATCAAACTTTACGAACCCATTGCCGCTAATTTATTGTGCGATCGAATGGAGGAAATGATAGCGCAAACCGGCCAAAATGGTTTTCATTTTGTAGATGAAGCTGCGCCACCGGCTTTGATGCGATCTTTGGCGTTAGAAATTCTACATCGTAAATTATCCGTTACGTGGTGGACGAATATTCGCTTCGAGAAAAGTTTTACAAGAGATTTATGTTTGTTATTGAAAGCTTCGGGATGTATCGCTGTTTCTGGCGGACTCGAAGTCGCTTCGGACAGATTATTGCAATTGATTGACAAAGGCGTAACGGTAGAACAAGTAGCAAAAGTCACCAGAAATTTCACCGATGCAGGAGTTATGGTTCACGCTTATTTGATGTACGGTTACCCGACACAAACGGTTCAGGAAACGGTGGATAGTCTAGAAATGGTGCGTCAATTGTTTGAAGTTGGCGTTTTGCAATCGGGATTTTGGCATCAATTTGCAATGACGGCGCACAGCCCAGTCGGGATGTATCCAGAGAAATTTGGAGTCGTCAAAGAAACCGACACTATTGGAACTTTCGCAAACAATGATATTAATTATGTGGACAAAACAGGAATTGACCACGATAAATTCAGTTTCGGATTAAAGAAATCTTTGTTCAATTTTATGCACGGCATTTGTTTTGACTATGCGTTGCAAGATTGGTTCGATTTCAAAATTCCAAAAACAAAAATCCATCCCGATTTTATTGCCAATGCTTTAGAAGAGGAAGAAGATTTCAATTTAAAACTTACCGCCAAAATTATTTGGCTTGGAGGGAAGCCACACGCAGAAAACTTCACAAAATCCAGAAAAGGAAATTCTTGGGAGATGATGACTTTGACTTTTCACGACAAAAAGGAAAGTTTTACTATTCAAACTGGCAAAAAAGAAGGAGAATGGTTGGTGCAAATGCTTGAAATAATCTCAGTTTCTAACTCTAAAATCTGTTCATTTAAAGAAATAAAGTCCGATTTTGAAACTAACCTAGAAGACTTTGAATTGTTTTGGTATTCCAAGCCCATGAATACTTTGAGGGAATTTGGGTTGTTAATAGTGTAAAAAATGATGATTTTATTTTTTGCAAGTCTGTTATTGGCACGAAACATGTTTTTTATCCTACAGGTTTATCTCTGAAATCTGTCCTTAGGTTCTATATTTTAAGCAAATTTTGTTGCGAATTTTTACGTTTAATAGTTTGAAAAAAAATGTATTATTTTATCAAATGTTATCTGAACTTAAACGTAATTTTTATTACATTAGCACTTTAATGGTTAATTGTGATGAGAAAAATTCATATAGTGATCGTATTGCTTACTTTTAATGCAGTTTTTGCGCAGAATAGCAATTGTTTTGATATTGCTCGTAAAGGAAGTATATCTGATATAAAATTGCTTTTTGAAAAAGATAAAAACATCGTCAACGCTATAGATGAAAAGGGTTCCAGTATGCTAATTCTGGCTTGCTACCGAGGAAACCAAGATGTCGCAAAATTTTTAATTGAGAATGGAAATGATTTGAATTATGTTTCAAATAATGGAACTGCTTTAATGGCTTGTGTTTTTAAAAGCGAGTTTCAATTGGTTGATGAATTGTTCAAAAAAAAGGTTAATCTTGATTTGACTGATGCCAACGGACAAACTGCACTAATGTTAGCTGTTCAATTCAAAAATATTGAAATGGTGAAAAGATTAGTAAAGGCAGGAGCCAACACAGCAGTAAAATGTAAGCAAAATAAAACAGCTTTTGAATATGCTGTTTTTTCAAATAATGAAGAAATTATCAACCTACTTAAATAAATTACTATGAAAAAAATTACCCTATTATTATTTTGTCTATTGTTTTTGTCGGCATTTTCTCAATCAAAGACAACAGGAGTTATCAATTTAACTTCTAATATGACTGCTAATTTCACTTTGGACAACGCTACTTCCAAAGTTACTTTAGTTTTAAAAGGACCTTCCGACAGATGGTTTGCAATGGGATTAGGCGTAGCGGATGGTTTTAGTATGTCAGACGGGGATGTTGTTGTATATACAACAGCAGTAACAGACAGAAATTTTGTAGGTTTTCAATCTCCAGCAACTGATGCTAGTCAAGATTGGGTAACTGTCACCAATGCAGTTGCATCTGGTGTGAGAACTTTAACTCTCGAGAGAGCGCTCACAAATGCTGACCCTAATGATTTTCAAATGCCCTATGCCTCTACAAACTCAATTAATTTAGCATGGGCACGCCCGGGCAGTGCGACGACGAGTATGAACGGACACGGTGGTAATAGAGGATTCGCTTCTGGTACGTTTACATCTTTAAGTATAGAGGATTTCTCATTAAATGCAAGTTCGATTTATCCAAATCCTTCATATGGCGAGTTTTTTATAAAAACAAAAACCAATCTATCCAAAGTAAAATTATACAATCAAACAGGCGCTTTGGTCAAAACTATTGATGTGAAAGATGATTCTCGTGAAGTGAAAGTGGATGTAAACGGAATTCAATCAGGAGTTTATTTTCTAGAATTACAAAATGATTCTGAAAAGTCTTGGAAAAAAGTAATCGTTAATTAAATCGTAACAAGATATAAATTACAGCATTTATTTAATTATAATCTCTTTTTACTATGGGTAAAAAACTAAAAGTAGTCGCGATACTAGTAGCAGTTTTGTTAATTGTAGGTTCTTTAACGTACAATTATGTGATGACAGGAGGAGCTAGAGATTTAGAAAAAGAAAAATCTGAGTTTACGGTATCGGCAGTCGATGTTTTTGGGGAGTTTTCTGCCAACGCCGAAATGGCTACGGCAAAATACATCAATAAAGCGGTTGAAATTTCTGGAAAAGTTACCAGTATCAATGACAATGTAATTACGTTAGACGAAAAAGTTTCTTGCCAATTGCTAGTTCTAGAAAAAGCAGCATTAAATAGTCAAGTGAAAATAAAAGGTCGAGTAACGGGTTATGATGACCTTTTGGAAGAATTAAAATTAGATCAATGTTTAATCGTAAAATAGAATTTAAAATGAATTTATCTAAAATTACTTTCTCATTATTTTTGCTCTTTTGGTTTGGTTTTACTAATGCACAAGATGATTTGTTTAAGGAATTAGATTCAGACAGCGTTCGAAAAAAAGAAATTGCAACTGCTGCATTCAAAGGACTACAAGTTTGTACCATGCAATCTACTAAACTGGCTTCAAAAGGAGAATGGTATTTTTTAGTAGCGCATCGATTTGGAGATTTAACTGAAGGTTTTGATAATTTCTTCGGATTTGATAATGCTTTAACTAAAATAGGCGGTCTTTATGGAGTGGCAGAGTGGTTAACCTTGGGATTTTCTCGCCATACTTTGAATAAAAATTATGAGTTGACCGCAAAATACAAGTTTGCTAATCAGGAAGTTGATGGTTTTCCCGTAACTATTGTTGGCTATAATACTATGGATATCAATTCAAAACTTAGTGAAGATGAATTCCCGAATTTGAAGTCCTCGGATAGATTTGCTTTTAGCACACAATTGCCAATTTCAAGAAAATTCTCCAATTCTTTTTCAATGGAATTGAATCCTATTTATATTCATAAAAATTTGTATGAGCCCATGTTTGAAGAAAAAGATAATTTTCTTTTGGCACTGGGAGGAAGATACAAAGTGTCAAAAAGAATTAGTATAAACGTAGAGTATGCTGCTAGATTGAACGCAAGGGAAACCAGTTTGTATCACAATCCAGCAACAATTGGTATGGATGTAGAAACTGGTGGACATATATTTCAGTTGGTTTTTTCGAATAGCCAAGCGATGAACGATATTACGTATTTTACAAATGCTAATGGAATAAGCGATGGAAAAGGAATTTATTTTGGGTTTAACTTATACCGGGTTTTTTAGATATGAAAGCATTAAAAAGTACTATTATTCTGGCGATATCTTGTTATGTCGCATTTTCCTGTGATTCATCAACTTACGATGAGATTTCGGGTCAAGTAGCTAATCCAACTTATAGAGCGAATGTTAAAACCATCATCGATAACAATTGTTTATCTTGTCACAGTGCGTTGGCTGGTCAATATCCTACTATGGAAACGTATGCAGAAGTTAGAGAAGCTGCCGAAAGCGGGAGCATGATTTGTAGAATTGACGATCAATCTTGCGGTTCGGTTATGCCACAATCAGGAAGAATGCCTCAAACAAACATCAATACCATAAAGAAATGGGCCGCAAATGGCTTTCCCAACTAAAAACTGAATTGCTATGATAAAGATAATAACCACATTTGTTTTTCTAGTTTTATCAACTGTATTGTTTTCTCAAAAGTTAATGACTCGCTCGGGAGAAATTAAATTTGAAGCATCAATGCCAGCTTTTGAAGAGGTTGCAGCCAAGAATAACACCGTTTCTTGTCTTTTTGATACTTCAACTGGTGAAATCGCAGTTTTAGCTTTGGTAAAGGGGTTTAGATTTAAAGTGCCATTAATGGAAGAGCATTTTAATGAAAATTATATCGAAAGCGATCAATTTCCAAAAGCAACATTTAAAGGAAAAGTTACTAATTTTGATGTTTCTAAAGTAGCATCAGCCAAATCTACTTACGATGTTGAAGGCGATCTAACTTTACACGGAGTTACCAAAAAGGTGAAAACCAAAATCACTTTTGTGCAATCTGGAGAAAAACTAATTACTACTTGCAAATTTAAAGTAAAACCTTTAGATTATAATATTAAAATACCTTCTGTTGTAAAAAGCAAAATTGCCGAAACTGTAGAAATTGATTTGAAATTTGATTTAGAGAAGAAATCATAAATTCATTCTAGAGCCAATTGCTTGAATGTCTTTTGCATGCGTAGTTTCTACGCTCACCATTTCACAAAATCAAAAAATGGTCATTTGGAAAAAAAATCACTTTGTCTTTATCTAAAAAGGAACATTTTTACTATTCAAACTTGAAAAAATAAAAGAGATTGCAACTGCAGATCCTTAAAAAAATTCAAACAACAATATTTTCTTAACGGTTGTTTAAGAGGGTTTTAATTTAGTATTTTAAATTAGATTTCAGAAAGCTTTTGGAAAATTTCAAATTGTTTTGGTCTTGCAAAACGTAGAACGTAAAATGTACTTCTTAGCTGATTTTTTTTAAAATTCCGAATTTTCATTTTTATTTTTTATTTTTAGCAAAAAATTAAGTATTCAAAGATGAAAAGATACTATTTACTATTGCTAATTGTAACGTTTGGATTGACATTTGCAAATGTTTCCTGCAA
>CAMBHH010000106.1 GCA_945866505.1 Flavobacterium psychrophilum | reverse complement strand
TTCTAGCTTTTTCTACTTAATAATAAACTATCCTTTATACTTTTCCAGCAAATAAACTAACATTTTTCTAGCGGGTAAATTATTTCTGTATTGCGTCACGATGACAGGTTTATTGATTTTTACAAATTTCTTCGAATACAATTCATCTGGGTTTGAAAAAGAATTGGAGAAGGTTATAAAATAAGCGTCATCCCCTATTTTCAATTGCTTTCGGTGATGGTTTAGCCAAGCATAAGTATGAATATCTTCTAATTTGCCCAAAGCAAGAAAATCAAGTTTTAAAGGTTGCGCAATATAATTGTCAATATGTGCGGCAGGAAACCATTTGTTGTTGATGATAAAAGTGCTGTTTGTCTTCTTCGATTTGATGTCGTTCAGATGAATAGTTTTAAATTCCGATTCGAAAAAATCCCAATCATACATATCTAAAGTAGCATCAAAAGTTCCTAATTTATCATCGTCGGTTTTGCCCATTGTTCCGGGAAAATAATTAATAACTAAAGGCCCAGCCACTAGAACCACCACAATCAAAATACCCGAAGCCATTACGCTTTTTGGTAATTGAAAAAGGCTTTTTGGATTGATTTTTAGATCTGCAAGATAGGAAGAAGTCAATATTATTAACCCCACAAAAGCTGGTCCTGACCAATGCGGAAGCGTATCCCTAAATAATGAAATAAACAATAATACCACAATTAACGGCAAACTTATTAATAGTAAAAGCCTTTTTATAGAAACGTCTATTGTGATTTTATTTTTTAGAACAGCGAATAAAGCCATTACAATCAAAACATAATTGATGGGATTATTATAAAATGCTCCGCCAATAAATTCTCTCAAAAAACTACTAGGATTAATGCCTTTATTTATCGTAACCCGATTACTGTGAAAACTATAGGTTATCCAATTGTTCTCGATATTCCAAATCAATATTGGGGAAATAATTAGTATCGTAATTAATACTGAGAAATAGAGATACTTGTTCAACAGCAAACTTCTATTGTACAACAAAATATATAATCCAAAGCCAAACCAAAGAAAAACTCCATGTACCTTGCTCATAATGCACAAACCGGCACAAAGTCCAAAAAACAGTAAATTTTTGTTTAACGTTTTTGAATCTTCGCTAGAGGCGGTGATAGTAGTTAGAAAATAAAGAGACCAGATCCAAAAAAAGAGCTGCGGTGCATCAGGCATTATAAAAATTCCTGCAATTACACTAGAATAAATAGAAGATGAATAGAGCAATGCTGCAATTAAACCACTTTTTTCATTCTTAATCTTTTTACTAATCGCATAAATTAAATAGGTGTTTACAGCCGCCAAAAGTATAGGACCTAATCGGATAAAAAAATCGCTCGTTAGCAGTAAATTAAGTGTTGTGAGTTTGATTAATAAAGCAACCATTGGAGGATGATCAAAATAATTCCACTGCAAATGTCGCGCATAAGTAATATAATATACTTCGTCGTTTCCTAAGTAGATGGTTATTGCAATAATGCAACGAATGATTGTTGCAATTACAATCAGACTTGCAATTTTATTTTTAAAAAACATAGCTAAGATTTAAAAGTATAAAAACTATTAGCCGCAAAATTCCAACAAAAGATAATTAAAGTTACAAGGAATTTGGATACATAAAAATTTATGTTAGTCTTTTTTTGCAGCAAATATAGAAGTCCTGTATTTAAACCAAAACCAATAATGGCAATAATTAGAAAACTAAAAAATTGACTGCCAATATTTGGATTATGATTTTGAAAAGTAAAATACCGATTTAGAATATAATTGTTCGTTACACCAAATAAAAAGCCGAAACTGTTTGCAAGATATTTGTTGCATTTTAATTTTTCCTTACAGATCCAAGTAACACCAAAATCAACAATGAGACCAGAAAAACCAACAAAGCCAAACTTCAGAAAGTGAATTAAATCCATTTATTAATTATTAAACGAAGGGTGATTTGGAAAATAGCCATTAGGTTGCTTCCATTTTTTAATTTTTTTTCTGATCTGAGGATTTGCTAAAATTCGATTCGCCCAGAAAGCTGAAAGTGAACCGAAAATAATTCCAATAATTGCTCCGAAAAGCACATCAATCAAAAAGTGATGTCCCAAATAGATTCTAGAGTAACCTACTAAAATGCTCATTACAATAGCAGTTATGCAAATCTGTTTTTTTTTCCAATAATTCGAAAAAACTGTAGCTAGTGCGAAAAAGGAGGCAGTATGTCCTGACGGAAAACTGCGAAAACCTATTCTACAAGTATCGAATGTATCAATATAATATTGTAAATGATGTATTTCAAAATATACTTTAGGTCTTGGAGAGTCAATTAAATTTTTTATTATTTGAGAAAATATACCCGAGCTTAAATAAGCGAGCAAAATTATAAAAGCCAACTCTTTATTTTTTTTTGATGAGACAAGTATCAACAATGCCAAAATAATACTAAACCAGCCATCTCCTAAAAAAGTAATCGCTTCAAAAAAAGCGCTTAAAGCGGAAGTGTGTATTTGATTGAACCACATAAATCCTTCAACGCGACTAAAACAGCATAAAAATATTGTAATTCCTAGCACTAAGAATAAATTCAGCAAATAAAAAAACTGATTTTGAGATATTACTTTAAAGAAATCTTTCATCAATTGCAAAATATTAGTCCTGCTAAATTAGCATCAAAACAGTTATCGGATTTAAAAAAAAGTTTGTGAAATAAACATTAAATAGTTAGGATTTCGTTATTTAGATTAATAAAGCGTTAACTCTGACTTTAAAAAAAAGTCACAAAAAAACCGCCAATCTCACGAAAGGCGGTTTTTTATTCTGAATTAATTCAGAATTTATTCTATAATAACATTCTTCTTTTTGTCGTAGAAATGATATTCTAGATACGTGTAAGCGTCACGCGGTATGATTTTCACCCATTTTTTATGTTCAAAAAACCATTTTGAACGTATTGATGGAAAACCTTTAGTAAGGTATGCGGCCACAAATGGATGCACATTGAGCATAACATCTGCGTTCGTTTTTAAAATACTTTCTAGATCTAAGGCGATTTTGTCAATGATTTGAATTGGCGCTTCAATTTCGCCTTCAATATTGTTGGGATCTTCTTCTCTAGTTTTAATGTTGACTTCCGGTCTTACTCTTTGTCGGGTAATTTGAACTAAGCCAAATTTACTCGGCGGTAAGATTTTGTGTTTGGCTTTATCATCGTCCATTTCTTCCCTTAGGAAGTCGAACAAGACTTTGCGATTTTCGGGATTGCCCATATCGATAAAATCAATTACGATTATTCCGCCCATATCACGAAGACGCAATTGTCTTGCGATTTCAGCGGCAGCAATCATATTAACTTCCATTGCAGTATCTTCTTGATTGGATGCTTTATTAGAACGGTTTCCGCTATTCACGTCGATAACGTGCAAAGCTTCGGTGTGTTCGATAATAAGATAAGCACCTTTACTCATTGAAACTGTTCGTCCAAAGGAGGTTTTGATCTGTCTCTCTATATTGTATTTCTCAAAAATCGGAGTGTCTTTTGATTGATAAAACTTAACAATCGATGTTTTCGAAGGCGCTATTTCTTGTAAATAGTCCTTAGTTTGGTTGTACAACTCTTCATCATCTATTTGGATTCCACTAAAGGTATCGTTGAAGACGTCTCGTAATATTGATGAAGCTCTATTGAGCTCTCCTAATACCTTGGACGGATGATGAGCGGTTGGTAATTTTTTACACATTGCAGTCCATCTCTCTATGAGGTTCTGCAAATCTTTTTCTAATTCTACTGTGCTTTTGCCTTCGGCTACTGTGCGAACAATAACGCCAAATCCTTTTGGTTTGATGGATTGTACGAGTCGTTTCAAACGTTCCTTTTCTTTTTTGTCTTCTATCTTTTGAGAAATAGAAACTCGGTCAGAAAACGGAACTAAAACAATAAATCTTCCGGCAAGAGAAAGCTCAGCGCTAATTCTTGGTCCTTTGGTAGATATTGGTTCTTTAACGACTTGTACTAAGATAGATTGATTCGAATTGATTATATCAGTTATCGAACCATCTTTGTCTATCTCTTTTTCAAACTGAAAGTTTTTTAGGGAGAAATCTTTTATTTTACCTGCGCTTACAAGTTTTATGAATTTCAGTTGGGAAGCAAGATTAGGACCTAAATCGTGATAATGTAAAAAAGCGTCTTTTTCGTAGCCAACATTTACAAAAGCTGCATTCAATCCAGCAACTGGTTTTCTGATTTTGGCAATAAAAATATCACCAACTTGGAAATTGCTTGTTTCTTGTTCTTTGTGTAATTCAATTAGTTTTCCATCTTTTAATAAGGCAAAATCTACGGCTTCGGAACTAGATCTAATGATTAATTCTTTATGCATCTGTAAATTTTTATCCTGACTTTCAGATTTCAGATTTCAGATTTCAGATTTCAGATTTTTGTAGCTACAAAAAACTTCTAACTTCTAACTTCCAACTTCTAACTTCGGTAAGGATGGATTAAACAATAATTTTAACAGGTATTGAACCCGGGGAGTAGAAGACTTTGAGATAATAGGTTAACAGATAATAGACCGCTTTGGTCTTTCATCTTTTCGTCTTTCATCTTTTCGTCTTTTTCTCAATTTCAATGAACTTTTAAAAAGAAAAAAGTAGTTTAAAACTACTTTTTCTTTTTGTGACGGTTAGCTCTCGCTCTTTTCTTGCGTTTGTGCGTAGCTACCTTATGTCTTTTCCTTTTTTTACCACTTGGCATAATCTGCTGATTTTGTAATTAATAATGTTTTTATTTTGCTTCGTTATTCGTTTTAACTCCTTCAACAAACACTTTTGCAGGTTTAAATGCTGGAATGTTGTGTGCTGGAATTTTAATAGTGGTGTTTTTAGAAATATTTCTTCCCGTTTTTTCAGCTCTTGTTTTCACAATAAAGCTTCCGAAACCTCTTAAATAAACATTGTCTCCAGTTTCTAATGAATTTTTTACTTCTGTCATAAAGGTCTCAACTGTTGCCTGAACATCTCCTTTTTCTAGACCTAATCTCTCTGAGATTTTTGCTACGATATCTGCTTTTGTCATTTTTATTCGTAATTTATAATTGTGTACTAATTTTTTGAGGTTGCAAATATAGGAATAAAAAAAACAATTATTCAAGCTAATTCATTAAAATTTAACAACATAAACTTTTACTTTTACTAACTAAAATTTAACAATGGACTTTTCCAACATATTGATAAGGTGGTATTTAGAAAATAGACGGGATTTACCGTGGCGAAAAACTGATAATCCGTATCTTATTTGGCTCTCAGAAATTATGCTTCAGCAAACTCGAGTGGCGCAGGGAACCCCTTATTTTGTGTCATTTACAACTAATTTCCCAACAGTTTTTGATCTTGCTGCTGCCAATGAAGAGCAGGTTTTGAAACTCTGGCAAGGTTTGGGTTATTATTCTCGTGCTCGAAATTTGCATAAAACCGCACAATTCGTTGCAACAGAATTATCGGGAAAATTTCCGGATAACTATAGAGACTTATTAAAATTAAAAGGTGTTGGCGAATATACCGCCGCTGCAATAGCGTCTTTTTCATATAATGAAGTTGTTCCTGTTGTCGACGGAAATGTTTTTCGGGTCTTATCAAGGTATTTTGATGTAGAAACGGATATTGCTTCGGCTTCAGCCAAAAAGGAATTTGCTGCTTTGGCTTTTGAATTGATGCCAAAAGACAACCCCGCTTTGTTTAACCAAGCCATAATGGAGTTTGGCGCCTTACAATGCGTTCCAAAAAGTCCAAGTTGTGGCATTTGTGTATTCAACAATAGTTGCGCTGCTTTGCAAAAAAAGAAAGTCAATCAATTGCCCGTGAAATCGAAAAAATTGAAAGTCAAAAATCGATACTTTAATTATTTAGTGGTTTCCGATGATAATGAAAATACAATAATTCAGAAGCGAACGGCGAACGGGATTTGGCACAACCTTTATGAATTCCCTTTGATTGAAACGGAGAAAGTTGAGGGTTTTGATTGTATAGCAAAGCAAATTCAGTCCGACTTTTTCAAAAAAAATGAAGTTCACAGCCTTTTAGAAATCAACCCCGAAAGTATTATTCATAAATTATCACATCAACATTTGCATATCAAGTTTTGGAAAGTAAAATTAAAAGGAACCATCGAAAACGGAATAAATTCGAAAACATTGAAAACATTTCCTTTTCCGATTGTGATTCATAATTTTATTGAAAAGGAATTTTTGACCTAGCTCAAAATTCAGTACATTTGAAAATAGAAAAAGTAGTATATGAATTCGACTTTAAATAAAGTAATGCTTATAGGGCATTTGGGCGACGATGTGAAAATGCACTATTTCAAAAGTGATTCTTGCATTGGAAAATTTCCTTTGGCAACAAACGAGACTTATATTAATAAAGAAACTGGCGAAAAGATAACTTCAACCGAGTGGCACAATATTGTGGTAAGGAATAAAGCGGCTGAGTTATGCGAAAAATATTTGTCGAAAGGAGATAAAATTTATGTTGAAGGTCGCATAAAATCACGTCAATGGCAAGCGGAAGATGGCTCTACTAAATACATTACAGAAATTCAGGCGATAGATTTTACTTTTCTAACAACCAAAAAAGAATCCGAAGCCAATAAAGAGAATAAATCTGTCGAACCGACAAAAAACGCTAACTTTGACGCAGAAAACAATGGTTTGCCAATAAACGACTTACCGTTTTGATTGTTTAACTAATTTCTTTTAATTTGGACCCAGAGCCCAGTTTTTTTCTTCAATATTCACTAGATACGCAAATGGTAATTGGAGTTACCGTAATCTTTGTTTTGTTATTTTGTTCTGCATTAGTATCTGGCGCCGAAGTAGCGCTTTTTTCCTTGTCGCAAAAAGATATTGATGATACGTTACAAGAAAACCCATCAAAAGGTAAAATCATTTCTCAGCTTTTAGAGAAACCAAAAAAATTACTCGCCACACTTCTTGTTGCCAACAATTTTATCAATATTGGTGTTGTAATTTTGTTTTCTTATGTTGGTCAAGAATTATTTTCGGGTATTTCTTCCACAATTCTAAGATTTAGCATCTTAGTAATTGTAATTACCTTTTTGATTCTATTGTTTGGTGAAGTTTTGCCAAAGGTCTATGCAAGTAGAAACAACCTTAGGTTTGCCAAGTGGGCTGCTTATCCGGTTTCGGGATTAGATACATTGCTTTCGCCAATTAGTTTACCGATGCGAAAAGTTACTGTTTATTTGCATAATAAATTGGGGAAACAAAAAACTAATTTCTCTGTAGATCAATTGTCGCAAGCATTAGAACTTACGGATTCGGACGAAGGATCATTTGAAGAACAAAAAATATTGGAAGGAATTGTGACTTTTGGAAACACAGATACGAAGCAAGTAATGAGTCCGAGAATGGATATTTTTGCTTTAGAAATCGATGAATCTTTTGCATCCATCTATCCGAAAATTATCGAAATGGGTTTTTCGAGAATTCCGGTGTATCGAGACAATATAGACCAGATAGAAGGCGTTTTGTTTGTAAAAGATTTACTTCCGCACATTAATAAGGAGGAATTTGATTGGAAAACATTGCTGCGAGAGCCTTTTTTCGTTCCTGAAAATAAAAAAATAGACAATCTACTCAGCGATTTTCAAAGTATGAAAAGCCATTTGGCCATTGTAGTGGATGAATATGGAGGAACTTCGGGCTTGGTTTCTTTAGAAGATATTATAGAGGAAATCGTAGGAGATATTAGCGATGAATTTGACGACCACAACACAAATTACTCCAAAATTGACGAGAAAAACTACCTTTTTGAAGGAAAAATAAACCTTAAAGATTTTTATAGAGTTATTGATGTTGATGAAGATGTATTCGAAATAAAAAAAGGGGAAGCCGAAACATTGGCAGGATTTATTCTCGAAATTTTAGGAAATTTTCCAAAAAAAGACCAGAAAATTACTTTCGAAAATTGTATATTCACTATTGAAACAGTAGATAAAAAACGAGTAAAACAAATAAAAGTTACTATTGAATAAATACAAAATGCTAAAAAAACACCTTGCAATTCTATTACTTTTTATTATATTATTTTCTGTCTTTAGCTGTAAAGACGCTGTTTTACCAAAGCCGTCAAGCTATTTACGACTTGATTATCCTGAGGCAGAATATGCCAATTTTGAAAGCAAATGTCCTTTTGCATTCGAAATGAATTCGGAAGCAGTTATCAAAGGGGAGAAGGATTGTGGGTTTACAATTACGTATCCAAAAATGAAAGCGACAATTTATTTGACCTATAAACCGGTGAATAATGATATCGAAAAATTGCTGAGTGATGCTCAAAAGTTGACTTATGAACACGTCATAAAAGCCGATGACATTCTGGAGCAACCATATTTAAACCCAACTAAAAAAGTATATGGAATGTTCTATCAAGTGGATGGAAATGCAGCTACAAACTCCCAGTTTTATGTCACTGACAGTATCAAACATTTTGTAACGGGTTCTGTTTATTTCTATGCAAAACCTAATTTTGATTCTATTATGCCTGCTGCCAGTTACGTCAAAAACGATATGCAAAGGTTGATGGAAACGTTGAAGTGGAAGTGATATCAAAGTGTGTTAAATAAAAAAATCCCAAATTGCTTTGGGATTTTTTGTTCGATAATATGAAAATCTTATACGTTTTTCAAATTGATAATTTCTTGCTCGGTAAGCAATCTCCAGTTTCCTCTTGGTAAATTCTTTTTGGTCAAACCTGCAAAAGCAACCCTGTCAATTCTCAAAACATCATAACTGAAATTTTCGAAAATAGAACGAACCACTTTAACGTTCGCCGACCTTAATTTAAGACCAATTTCACTTTTGGCTTCTCCTTCGATATAGCTTACTTCTTCTATAAATACGCGGTGTCCGTCAAGAACCAAACCTTTTTGTATTTTTTCTAAATCCTCGAATTTTAGATTTTTATCTAAAGAAACTTGGTAAATTTTAGATGATTTATTGGTTGGTAGAGTAAATTTACGAATCATATCGGTATCATTGGTAAACAATAACAAACCCGTTGTATTCTTATCCATTCGTCCTACAGGACCAATTTTTGCAGTGGTTGAACCTTTTACCAATTCCAAAACATTCCGGTATTCCTGACCTTCATCAAGTGCAGTGGTGAAATTTTTAGGTTTATTCAATAAGATGTATACTTTTTTCTCTGGAGTTAAAACCGCTCCGTCAAAATTCACGACATCGCCTGGTTTTACCATATACCCCATTTCGGTTACGGGAATTCCGTTTACCTTAACATTTCCAGATTGAATGTAGATATCTGCATCACGACGGGAACACACTCCTGAATTGGAAATGTATTTATTCAAACGAATTTCGTCTTTTACTTTAGGTCTTTTAGGTGCTTGATTTGGTTTTTTTTCTACTTTGTCACTAACCTTCTCAGCAACTTTAGTTGTTGGTTTTACTTTTTTAGGTCCCTGTGCCCTTTTTTGCATTGCAGGTTGTGGCTTATTCGAGCTTGGTCTAGAACTGTTGGCTCTACCGCCGCTTTTATTATTGTTGCCTTCCTTGTTATTCATAATATGCTGTAATTTACTTCGTCTGTTCGGCCTTTAATGGCCTCGAGTGTGCAAAGATAGTTTTTTATTAGATAATTAATCAGTTTTCACGCAATTGCGCTCATTAGATTTATTTTAGATTACTTTTGATGAATATTAAAATAGTATGAATTATCTACCACACCTTCTTAAAAAAGAAAATTACAAGAAAATAAAATTCAAGGTTTCTAAGACACAACATTTGCTCATCAAAGCGAAAATTAATGGTGTGAATGGCAGCTTTATTCTGGATACCGGAGCTAGTTCAAGTTGTGTGGGTTTTGATAGCGTTGAATTGTTCCTGTTAGTAGCAAAAAAGTCCAAAACAAAGGCTTCTGGAGCAGGAGCAACTGGAATGCATACTCAGATTGCCGTTGGCAATAAATTGCAATTAGGCAATTGGAAGCACAATAATTTTGACCTTGTCGTTTTTGATTTGTCACACGTAAACGAGGCATTGGTTGCTTACAAAGCCAAACCGATTCATGGTATAATCGGTGCCGATATTTTAATGAAAGGTAAGGGAATTATAGACTATTTCAACCATTGTTTGTATTTGAAAAAATCTAGTCTTTAAACGAAAAATAAGCCAAAACGGCACTAAGCAACATTAGCATTCCTCCAAACACAAAAGGTGCTCCTGCAAACTGAAAAGGAGCGTCTGAATGTGTAAAATAATAAAAAAGATAAGACATTATGACTGGGCCAATAATTGCCGAAGCACTCATAAGACTTGTTAAAGCACCCTGAATTTGACCTTGCTCATTCATTGGAACTTGCTCAGAAATTACCGATTGCAATGCCGGTCCAGCAATTCCTCCTAAACAATAGGGAACCAAGAAAACAAACATCATCCAACCTTGAGAAGCAAAAGCAAATAAAAACATGCCAAGCGCATAAAGTAGTATTCCAACGTAAATACTTTTTTGATTTCCTAGTTTTGGATTAATCCAACGAATCAATCCACCTTGCACGATACCAACCAATAATCCGATTATTCCCAACGAAATTCCAACCATTTTTTCGTCCCAGCTAAATTTATACATGGTGTAATAACTCCAATTGCCTTGCACAGCGTGCGAAGCGACGTAAAGTATAAAAGTGGAAGTGATCAAGCCAATAAGTTTTGGATATCGTTTTAAACACACAAAAGTACCAATGGGATTTGCTTTTTTCCAATCGAATGCTCTGCGGTGTTCCTTGTCTAATGATTCAGGTAAAACGAAAAGTCCATAAAGAAAGTTCAACATACACAAAACCGCAGCGGCATAGAAAGGAACTCTAGAACCATAATGACCTAAAAATCCGCCAAAAACAGGACCTATTATGAATCCAAGTCCAAATGCAGCTCCAACCATCCCAAAATTTTTAGCTCGATTTTCAGCAGTGCTTATATCGGCAATATATGCGGTCGCAGTAGTAATACTTGCTCCTGTAATTCCTGCCAAAATACGACCTACAAAAAGCCATGTTATAGTTGGAGCAACAGATAAAAACAGATAATCTAATGCAAAACCAAAAAGAGAAATTAAAATAATAGGTCTTCGCCCATATTTATCGCTCAAACTTCCGATTAACGGCGAAAAAATAAATTGTGTTATAGAATAGGCAAAAGCAAGCCAACCACCATATTTAGCTGCTTCACTAATATCTCCGTGAATTAATTCTTGTATTAATTTTGGAATCACAGGAATAATAATACCCCAACCCGTAATATCAATTAGGAGCGTTATGAAAATAAATCCAATTGCTGCTTGTTTTTTTTCTTTGGACATTAATATAATCTTGGTACGCAAATCTACAATAAAAAAACTTATCTGCTTTCTACGGCAGGTTTGAATAAGTTAAGTTTGTTTTAAAGTAATTTTTCGAATAATAACCACCAGTAGACGACCAATTTAATAAAACAGTAAACCGCCTCAATCTGGTTTTGAGAAGGTTTCCAGAAAAAATAGTATCCTAAATTTGAATCAAAATTAATTCAACACACATTAACAACCTTATGTAACTAGACAATTGGGATCTAGCAGTTTTTCTTCAAAAAATAGATTTTAAATTCGTTTTTCGCCAATAAAAGTATCCACGCTTTTGTAAATAAAGCAAAGCATGAAAACTCTCATTCTCCAAAAAAGTCTAAGAGTTTTTTTAACAATCGACCTCACAACAACAAACAGAAATATTTTATATCTTTGTCTTCTAATTGCTTACTTATCAAAATGACTACACTTACTGTAAACATAAAAG
>CAMBHH010000105.1 GCA_945866505.1 Flavobacterium psychrophilum | reverse complement strand
AAAAATCCGACTCATATTTTTAATAGCAAAGGAACTTATGACGTCAAACTGACTGCAAATAATGACTTTACTTCAATATCAATTACAATTCCTGTAATTGTAAGCGATAGTGATCTAGGAATAGATAAAAAAATATCAAACGAAAAAATTAAAATATACCCTAACCCTTTTTCAAGTTACCTATCAATTTCAGGAGAAAATAGTTATACGGAATATGAATTAAGTAATTTAGAAGGAAAAGTTTTTTATAAAGGTCATTCTATTTATAATAGAGATTTTTCTGATTTATCCAATGGAATTTACATTTTAAAAGTTTCTACTGATACTAAAGTCAACACATTCAAATTGGTTAAAAACTAACTATTTTTTTATCCATTCTCCTAGATAATTACTATTTTAACCCGTTGGGTGTACTTAGTTTTTGATCATAATTTTTCGTCAGTTCGAGTGATTTTCGATAGAAAATCGTCCTTCGACAGGCTCAGGATGACAGAACAAGAAAAATTTCATTGAAAACGGTTCTCGATACATTTTTTGTTCCGTTTTACTTCACAAAAAACACTCGAACTGACGTTTTTAATAATTACACCCAACGGGTTATTTTAAAACTACCCCAAAAAGTTCAACAACTATTTTGGGGTTTTTTTATGATAAGAAAAGTTAAACTACTTTTTTTGCTCATAATTAAAAATACTTACTTTGTAACAAAATATACTTTTTACCCACTAATGTTATTATGAGCAACGATTTAGAACAATCATTTGTGCAGCAATTAAAGACCAATCAGAATATAATCCACAAGATATGTAGGTTGTATACGAATGGTGAGGACGCGCATAAGGATTTGTTTCAGGAAATCACAATTCAGCTTTGGAAAGCTTTTCCGAAGTTTCGTGGCGATAGTAAATTCTCAACTTGGGCGTATCGGGTTGCTTTGAATACTGCCATTACTTTGTACCGAAAAAGCACTCGAACGGTGAAAACGGTGGATTATGAAACTCAACAATATTTTATTAGCACTGATGATTATAATTATGAGGAAGAGGAACGTTTGAAATTAATGTACAAAGCGGTTTATCAACTCAATGATATTGAAAAAGCATTGGTTTTTATGTATCTAGAAGATAAAGATTATGGAGAAATTTCAGAGACTTTGGGAATTAGCGAAGTAAATGCCAGGGTGAAAATGAATAGAATAAAAGGAAAATTAAAAAAAATACTGAATCCGTAGAAACAATGAAAGAGCTGGATTTAATAAAAAAAGATTGGCAAAAAAACGATGCCTTTGAGCAGGTTTCCGAATTGGAAATCTATAAAATGTTGCACCAAAAATCGTCTTCGATAGTGAAGTGGATATTCATTATTAGTATTTTGGAAATTTTGCTTTGGACGTCAATTAGTGTGTTTTTTAATACTGACGATTATCTTAAAAACACAAAATATGATGACTATTTAATTTATTTTCAAATATTAAACTTTTTTAATTATGGTGTGATATTGGTTTTTATCTATCTATTTTATAAAAACTACGTCCTGATTTCAACCACTGTTTCTACAAAACAATTAATGAAAGACATTCTTAAAACCAGACAAACGGTACAATGTTATGTTTGGTTTAATCTTGGAATGGCTACTTTGAGTTTGTTGTTTGGTTTTTTTATCGCTTTTACATCCAACCCAGAAGTACAGGCTTTAAGCAATAAAATCGAAACGGACAGTAAGGTTATGGCCATCACTATTGGAATTTTAATTTTGATGATTGCAGTTTTTTTGAGTTTATTTTGGTTGTTTTATAAACTACTATATGGGATTTTACTTAAAAGACTGTATCGAAATTATAGTGAGTTAAAAAAAATAGATTTATAAATAAAAGAGTTCGCCACGGCGAACTTTTATTTAGTATTCCCATTGTCGTAGTTTATTCAATTCTTCTGCTGCTTTCAGTTCTTCAGCAGGAATTACCTTTAGGAAAGATTGATGTTGCTCTATAGCATATTCTACTTTTTCGACAATCTGATCGATAGTATCATTGTCATAATCGATTTCTAAAGGAGGTTTGATGATGAATGATTGAAGGATATCTTTCTTTTTCATTCGCAATCCTTTTTTGTCAAACGAACGACGGAATCCATCAATTACAATTGGAACTACGATGGGTCTATATTGTTTGATGATATGCGCTGTTCCTTTTCGAACGGGTTTAAATGATTTTGTTGTTCCTTGTGGAAAAGTGATTACCCAGCCATCTTTAAGCGCTATTTTAATATTCTCAGTGTCATTGGGGTTTACTTCACGTTTTTCGGCAACATCTTTGCCAGAAGAACGCCAAGTTCTTTCAACGGTGATGGCTCCAGCATAAGCCATAATTCTGGGCAAAAATCCAGCTTGCATTGTTTCTTTTGCGGCAACATAATAGATATTCATCTTGGGTTGCCAAATGTATCCAATGTTTTTTATGGAATCTTCACGACCGCTCAAACTGGCGTTAAAAACGTGAAACATCGCTACCACATCAGCAAAATAGGTTTGGTGGTTCGATATAAAAAGCACATTAGTATCAGGCAATGTTGTGATGATTTCAGAACCTTCTATATGCAAACTATTAAATCCTCTGTACCGTTTGTGTGTTAAAACAGCAAAAGTCCTTATTAAAAATTTTTTAATAAATAGAATGTGCCCAAATGGATTTCTCTTAAATAATCCCATAAAAAATTGTGTTTTGTATTTATTTGGACGACAAACTTACAAAAACTTATAAATTAAAGTACTTTTTTTAAGACTTCTTTCAATTCACTCAACATCATTGCGGTTGCGCCCCAAACGATATGGCCATTAATTTCGAAGGCGGGAATCTCCACCGTTGTCGCATAAGATGTTGACATTGTTGTTTTTGTAAGTAAGTTGTCATTTAAAAAATCAGACAATGGCAATTCGATTATATCCGCTACTTCGTTACTATCGGGAATAAAAACGATTTCCTCTTTACAAATTCCCAAAAAAGGATATACCATAAAATTACTCGGTTGAATGTATAAATTGGTAAATGGCATTATTATTTCGATACTATCGGGATGAATCCCAACTTCTTCTTGGGTTTCACGCAAAGCTGTATTCTGGAAATTTTCATCATTGGATTCGTATTTTCCACCTGGAAATGCTATTTGAGCAGAATGAACGCCTTCATAAGAGTTTCGGACAATAAGGACTAAATGCGTTCTTCCCTTCTTGGAATAAAACAACATCATTACAGCTGCATATCTGGGATTTATGCCTGTAACATTCCAATTTTTCATACTTTCAATTCGTTCCAAAGGAGCCATTTTGTAATGCGCTGCACTGCCCGGAAGCTCAACTTCTTTTAATTTTGGAACATATTTTAAAAAATCGTAGAAATCCATATTCAAAGTTTATTTTTGCATTTTGGAATGCGTTATAAAAATAGTGTAAAAAAAATTAAGAACAAATTTCCGTAAGAATTTCAATGGCAATGGCAAGTTCAATGGCAAGTTCAATGGCAATATTAAAAGCAATGGCAATGGCAATTTTGAAACTACAAACTACAAACAATAAACTACAAACAATAAACCGAAAATGTACAGCAAAGAAGAAACTCAACGATTGAAGCGGGAATTCTGGATTGCGTTTGCAGAAAAATATCCAAGAAAGTGGGTTTTATACGATACTAAAATCAAAGATTTTTCTTTTAAGTTTTATGTTGACAATAAAAAAGCTCAGGTTTTAATCGATATCGAACACCGAAGTGACGAGAAACGAATTGTTTATTTTGAAAAACTGGAATCTCTGAAAACTATTTTAGAAGCCGATTTTGTTAGAGATTTGGTTTTTGAGAAAAACTTTACTCTCGAAAACGGCAAAACCATCAGTAGAATTTGGGTCGAAAAAATAGGAGTTGGCGTCAGCAACAGGAACTATTGGGACGAAATATTTGCCTTTTTCTTTGAGAAAATGAATGCTTTTGAAATGTTCTTTTTTGAGTACGGAGATTACATTCGGGATTTGGAAAGTAACACCTAAATTAATCATTAAAACCCCTACAAATATTAACCAAAAAATCTATATTTGACGAAATTATATTCGTAATGAAGAAAATACTTTTTATCCTTTTTATAGGTTATTTTTCAAGATCTTATTCCCAAACCGACTATGCTTTTGTTTACAATACTGATTTAATACTAAATAAAGGTGTTGCGCTCTATGAAGCAGAGAAATATGCAGATGCTATAATAGAATACGAGAAAATTAGTAAAGTAGATCCGAAATTTTTGAATGCGCAATATGAAAAAGCAATGGCCCTTTCTGCATTAGATAAAAAAGAAGAATTAAAAGCTTTTTTTGAAGATTTGTACACTAAAAATTTAATGCCGGAATTTCCAACATTATATACACTATACGGAAGTTTTTTGAGTGACCAAAAAGAGTATGACCTATCCGAAAAAATATTTAATGAAGGAGAAAAATATCTTCCCAACTCATCTAATTTTTTATACAATTTTGCGATTCTATTTATTCGAAAAAAGGAATCCCAAAAAGGTGTCGACCTATTAGAACGAATTATCACCAATGACCCCAATCACGCTTCTTCTCATTATTTATTGGGAGTACTTGCTCATGACAATGGTAAAATTGTGGAAGCTACATTGGCATTGATGAGTTATTTAATGATAGCGCCCGAAGGACGGTTTGCTGAAAAAGCAATCTTAAATTTGAATGCTAAATATGGAGAAAATTATCTAGAAAATAACAAACTTGTTTTCTCCAAATCTGGAGATAATTTTGAAGAAATCGAAGTCGTGCTTAGAAACCAACTGCCTTTAAGATCAGCTTATAAGGTTAAATCTGATATTGACGATGTTGTTATACGCCAAATTCAGGCTGTCGCCGAATATTCTTTAGAACATAAAATGGGTGATGGCTTTTTTGAAACTATTTATATTCCTTGGATAAAAGATATGATGGAAAAGCAACGATTTGAAGCTTACTCCTATTACATTCTTCAAGGAATGCAAGAAAAAATCGGTAAAAAACTAAGTTCGAAAAAGAAAATAGTAGCCGATTTTAATGATAATTATGTCCTTGCAGGTTTTTGGAACTCATTTGGGAAAAGAAAAATGGATTTTTTTGGAAATCAACAAGAAGTAATTGTTTCCATAAAAAATCAAGTCCCCTATCTTATTGGATCTCAAATTAATGAAAAAAGCGAAGGAAAACACAAATACCTCAACGAACTTGGAAATCTTGCTGGTGAATTGAATTTCAGAAATAATGAACTAGACGGAATTCAAAAATATTTTGATGAAAAAGGAAATTTAATTGAAGAGAAATCTTTTAAAAACGGAAAAGTTGACGGAACAAGAACCGCATATTATCAAAATGGCCAAATCAGTGCTAAGGAAAATTATAAAGATGGCGTTCTAAACGGCATTGGGACTTCTTATTATGTAAATGGCGGAAAACAATGTGAAGTTAACTTTATAAATGGCGAACGCGAAGGAAAATTGACGTGCATTTATCCCAACGGAAGCAAAAAAGCAGAAGGAACTTATAGCAAAGGAAAATTAAATGGTGCTTATTTAAGTTACAATGAGGTAGGAGATTTGATTGAAAGTTACAATTGCATTAATGACATTATTGATGGTAAATACGTGGAATATTATGATGGTAAAGTATTGAAATCAGAAGCTGTTTATGCCAATGGAAAAATTCTAGGCTCATTTAAAAGTTATTATAGCAACTCTGCTTTAGAAAAGGAGAATACGTATGAAGGCGGGAAAATAAAAAAATCCGTCAATTATTTTTCAAATGGCAAAAAATCAACCGAATCCATATATAATGATAAAGAAGAAATGGAAACTTACAGTTATTACGATAGTGATGGCAACAAATATTTTGAAGAAAAATACAAATCGGGAGAATTAAGGTCGGCACTTCAATTTTCAAAAGACAATCCAAATCCAATTGAAATCAGCTTGTCCAGCAAACCTTTTGTTATGAAGGACTTTCAAGGAAATCAATTGGCTGCAGGTAATTTCGAAAAAGGAAAAAAAACTGGCGAATGGAATCATCACTTTGTTTCAAGAATAAAGAGGTTACAAGAGTTTTACAATGGAGGAAACCAAAATGGATTAAGCTATGATTATCAAAAAAATGGACTTATAAATTCCATAAAAAATTTCACTAAGGACACTATAAACGGACTTTATGAAGTCTATGAAAACGGAAAATTAGACCGAAATTATTCTTATGATGGTGGCAAACAGAATGGTCCATATAAAACATTTTATACTGACGGTTTGTTAAAATCAGAGGGATTTCTTGTAAATGGTAGCATTAATTTTGAAAAATTGGAATACCGGCAAAACGGTAGTATTTCTAAGAGAGAACAATACATAGAGGACGTAATGACTTCAACAGAAACCTATAATTCAAAAGGAGAAAAAGAAAGCAGTTTTGATTGCAAAAATAAAACAGGGAAGTTTACCATTAGTCATAATAATGGAACTACGATTACACTTAATGAATTGCTAAATGGAGAATTGAACGGAAAATCTTTGGAAAAAGACAAATTTAATAATCCAATAACTGAAACAGAATTTATCAACGGTATCAGACATAATACCTATAAAGATTACAGTCCGTTGGGAACGATTTACAGAGAAAGCACCTATTACGCCGGAAAATTGAATGGCATTGACAAAATTTATGATTTTGTTGGTAATTTGAGATACACTGACGAAAACACTTTTGGAAATGAAAACGGGAAAATAACTCGGTTTTACCACAATAAAATGAAGATGCAGGAATGTAATCAAATAAATGGGTCAATCGAAGGCGATTACACTTATTTCAATCAAAAAGGAGAACCTATTTTAATCATTGGATACCAAGAAAACAGCATTAAATATTATATCCGAAAAAGTAAAACTGGTGAACTTAATGATAAAATAGCAATAATTGATGAAACTGCCGAAATTTCTTCTTCTTATCCTAACGGAAAAATAGCCATACAAATCAACTATGTAAAAGGAAATGTAGAAGGGAAATTAATCATCAATAATGAGCTTGGGAAACCTGAATACGAGTCCAATACTATTCATAATTTATTAAATGGAAATCGCATAGAATATTATGCAAACGGCAACGTTTATAAGAAAGAACATTTTAAAAACAGCGATTTTGAAGGGCTTCAAGAATATTTTAAAGAAGATGGAAAACCTTGGATAACGGCAGAATATAAAAATGATGAATTACACGGAAATGTCTTGATTTTCAACGAAGGCAAAGTAGTATTAACTAAAAAATATGATTCGAATGAATTGGTTGAAATTATCAAGTAAACTTATTTACGGTATTGTTTTTTGCCTCCTTTTTGCTTTTACCTCAACAGCTCAAAGTTCGCTGGAAGAATTCAAAAAAACATATCCTGATTATAATGAATTGGTCATCAATGACAGTCAGTCTTATGAGTTTTCAATTGAAAACAACAAACTAAAAATCATTCAGAATAATCAATACGAATCCATGATTCTTACGGATAACGGCATTCAAAACAATAAAGAATCGTTTACCTATTCCGAATTAGTGAAACTTTTGGGTTATGAAGCTTATACTGTTATCAAGGATAATGGCAAGGAAAAGAAGATAACAGTGACACAAACCAATGAAATTCAATCTGGGCAAAGATCAGTGTTTTATGATAATGTAAAAGAACGTCAGCTTATTTTTTCAAATCTGGAAGCCGGGGCAAAAAAAGTGTATACTTATCAAACAGAGTTTGTAGATCCTTATTTACTGCATAAATTTATTTTTGGCGGTGGGTTGCCAATAAAGAACTCCTCATTAGAAATAAAAACGGACAAAAACATCAACATAGATTACAAAATTTTTAATGATGAATCGCATTTAATTGAGTTTTCAAAAACTGAAAAAAAAGGAAAATGGGTTTATAAATGGACGATGAGAGATGTGAAACCTGTAAAATTTGAAGGAAATTCTCCCGGATATTTATACATCATTCCCCACATTAATATTTACATAAAAGATTATACCATTAACAATGAAAAGGTGGAGGTTTTAGACGATGTTACTAAATTATTTGCTTATTACAAAGGTTTTACAAAAAACTTAAATCAAACCGAAGACCCGAAATTAAAAGCAATTACGCATACCATTACAGCAAACCTACCCACCGAGGAGGACAAGATCAAAAGTATTTTCTATTGGGTAAAAGACAACATCAAATACATCGCTTTCGAAAATGGTTATGAAGGCTTTATTCCAAGAGAAGCCAGTTTAATTTGCGAAAGAAAATTTGGTGATTGCAAAGATATGGCCAGCATAATAACGGCAATGGCAAATTATGCTAATGTCAAAAATGTGTTTATCTCTTGGATTGGCACCCGTGAAATCCCCTATTCATATAACGAATTAGCAACTCCAGCCGTTGACAATCATATGATTGCTGTGTTTAAAAAAGGAGAGGAATACCTTTTTCTTGATGGTACAGACAAAGAAACTCTTTATGGAATTCCAACTGCCTTTATCCAAGGAAAAGAAGCTTTATTTGGTGATGGAGATTCCTATAAAATAATTAAAGTTCCTGCTGTTCCTGCAGAGAGAAATGAGGTGAACGAGCAAGTGAAATTTACTATTGACAAAGACAAACTCGTTGGTTCTGGAAAAGTGCTATTTAATGGTTACAGCCGAAGCCACATTTTAATGAAAATGGGCGATGCTACAAACAAAACCAGATTCGACATGATAAAAAGTATTGTTCTCAAAGGCAATAACAAGTTCAATTTAAAAGATTTTACCGAGGAAAACATAAAAGACAGAGACAAACCCTATCAGATAAACTATAATTTTGATTTGGGAAATTATATGATAAAGGCCGATAAGGAAATCTATGTGAATTTATTTCTCGAAAAACCATTGGAAAAATTAATTATAGAAAAAGACCGAGTTGCCCAATTTGAATTCGATTATTTGACTTTTGTAAATAGTCAGTACGAAATGGAAATTCCTAAAAATTCCACGGTGAAATACCTTCCAAAGAATTTTAGTTTAGACAATGAATACATAAATGCAGATTTTGTTTACGAAGTCAAAAACAATAAAATACTATTGAATCTTCAGCTCAAGCAAAAGAAGTTATTGCTCGACAAGTCTGATTTTGAACCTTGGAACAAGACTATAAAAACCTTAAAAAATAATTATACAGAAACCCTAATTTTATTAGAAAAATAATGAAAAATATCTTTGTAAAAACCATTTTTACCTTTGTTGCAATCCTAAGTACCTCTCTATTTTTTGCGCAGGACTATTCCTTTAAAACTTACGATTGGAATGAAAAAGAAACGAAAGTTGACATTCCAGAAAAATACAAAAACGAGAACGAAGTTATTTTGGATCGAACAGCAAAAATAGAGTTTGTGGTAACAGGAAAAGCTGCGAAACAATACCAATTATTACACGAAAAAATCTATATCAATTCCGATGACGCTATAGAACGTAATAATAAAATATACATTCCTTTCAGTTTGAACGAAAGCGTATTGCTAAACAAAGCCAGAGTTATTCTCAAAAACGGCACCGTGATTAACTTAGACCAAAAGGATATCAAGGAAGAAGTTGACCAAGAAAAGGGAATGAAATACAATTATTTTGCCGTTCAAGGTCTTGAAAAAGAAGCTGTAATTGAAAAAATTTATGTGCTTGAAGAAAACCCAGAATTATCGGGTCAAACTATTAAAATGCAGGATGAATATCCAATTGCTAATTTAAATTTTGAATTGATTTATCCCAATCATCTTATTTTCAAAACGAAATCTTACAACGGTTTAAGCGAGGCGGTACTTGATTCTAAAAAGATTGAGAATAGAACTGTTTTAACTGTTTCAGAAAAAAATATTCCTGCTTTAGACAATAATGAACAATACTCAAATTGGGCTTTGCAATTAAAATTGTTTCGTTACAAACTGGACGAGAACACCTATAACGGGAGTAAAAATTTAAACAACTTTAAAGAATTTGCAACCAATTTATATGAAAGACTGAATTCAGAATTGGATAAAAAACAACAAAAATCTCTTGATGATTTTTGCAAGACAATTCCAAAATCTAATGACGTACAAGAGCAAATTTGGAACATTGAAAACAAAATCAAAAAAACCATCGCGTACGACAGATACATTGACTCCAAGCTAACTTTATCGGATATAATTGAAACCAAACAAGCCAATCAAACTGATATTCTGAAAATTTATTTGGCGGTTTTCAAAAACTTCAAAATCGAAAATAATATGGTTTTCACCTCGAATCGATATAAAGTTCCTTTTGATAAAGACTTTGAGAGTTTTGAAAATTTAAATGAACTGTTGTTCTATTTTCCAACCATCAAGAAATATTTGACACCAACAGAAATCGAGTACCGTATTCCTTTGTTTCCCAACACCATTGCGAATAACAACGGATTATTTATCAAAGAAAAAATATTTGCAGGGGTAGCAATGGGGATTGGAGAAATTAAATTTATCGAAATTCCCGGTAATGACATTTCTCACGATATTATGAATATTACCATCGATTTTACTCAGGACATTGAAAATCCTTTGGTAACCAGCAACCTAACTTTTGGTGGTTATTCAGGGTTAAATTTCCAACCCATCAAAGATTTTGCATCAGCCGATCAATACAAAACTTTTTTGAAAAGTATAGCCGAAAACTATACTGTAGAAACTGAATACAAAACTTTGACCACCAAAAACGATGGTACTGAGTATGTTGGTAAAAAACCATTTGTCCTAAACTTAACTTTTGACGGTAAAGATCTTACTAAAAAAGCAGGTACGAACTACTTGTTTTCAGTGGGTGAAACCATTGGAAAACAAATGGAATTCTATCAGGAAAACAAAAGAGCCTTGCCTGTAGAAATTGATTATCCCCATTTATACACTCGAAATATTAAAATTTTATTACCTAAAGGAGCTTCAGTAAAAAATTTGGATAAATTTGTAATGGATTATAAAACTCAGGTAAACGGCAAAGCCGAAGCTGGTTTTAATAGTAAATATACCAAAAACGGTGATGAAATTTTAGTTGAAAACACCGAGTTTTATAACATTATCAACTATCCGCTCGACAAGTTTGAGGATTACAAAGCTGTAATCAATGCCGCTGCTGATTTTAATAAAATCGTGATTGTGGTGACTAAATGAGTTAGGAGTTGGAAGCAAAAAAAAGACCGCCGATGCGAAGATTTATCAGATTCATTCTGAATGACAATTTTCGAATCTGTGGTCTTTTTAGGGTTTTGGAAACCGTTTTTTAATATTCCGAATCAACTCTTCGAGACCATTTAGTTTCAACTCGTAGATCAATTGCAGTTGCTGTCCCAGCTCTCCTTTTGGAAAACCTTTATTGGAGTACCAAACCACATAATATTCGGGTAAATCAATAAGGTATCGACCTTCATATTTGCCAAAAGGCATTTTTGTATGAGCGAGTTTGATGAGTTGTTGTTGGTCTTGTTGCATTTTTTTTAAGAGAAAAGAACAAAGAATAAAGAGAAAAAGAAAGAATCTTTGTACTATAATCTATTCTTTATGTTTTAAATTTAGAACCATATTTACAACCAATTAAAACTAATCTTTTTGTCGATTTCTGGATTCAAACTGAGGAAAACAGGACAAGTCATTGCGGTTCTTTCAAGAATAATTTTGGTTTTTTCATCTGTGGCAACGTTCATATCAAAAACAATTTCGATAGTGTTTATTCTTCTGGGGTCGGCTTGCATAATTTTATTCACAGCAGCTGTAGCACCAGTGAAATCAACATTCAAATCCCTGGCTTT
>CAMBHH010000104.1 GCA_945866505.1 Flavobacterium psychrophilum | reverse complement strand
AATTCGGTGACTTGTTTGATGGTTTTTATTTCTTTGCCAATCACATTCAGCAAACCGCCTTTGGCAACGTGACAAGCGACTTTGACGAAAACATCCAAATCGTTAGCATCACTCGGCAAGCGATCGTGAATGTTGATAGTAACTATTTTTTGGGGAACAATTTTTTGCGAAAGCATACTTAAAATACCATTATCAGCGGCAATAAAATAATGATCGTTCCATTGCATTACTAAATGTTGGTTTTCTTTGTTGATTTCCATATCCACGCCAATAAGATGCACAGTACCTTTTGGAAAACTGGAATACGCAGCTCCCATAATGTAACTAGCTTCTACAGTGTTGAATGCGTCGATGTAGTGTGAAATATCAATAATAGTCGCCTCGGAATACTCCGATAAAATTTTCCCTTTCAAAGCGCCAACAAAGTGGTCTTTCAAGCCGTAATCGGTGGTAAGGGTAATTATTGACATAAAATTGTTTATAAATAAAATGCGAATGCAAGCTAAAACTCATTAAATTTGAGAAATGCAAAGCTAAAGTATTTTAGGCTTTTATTAATTAGAATTTTACATTTTGAATTTAAAATAAACCCTGTATGATTAAATCATTGTTTACTCTCTTGCTTTTCTTTTGCATTTTACAATCTCATTCTCAAAAATTAGGGTACAAGTCTAACGGAACTATTTTAAATTCTGAAAACCAACAAATTTCCCCTGACCTAGTTAGGGAATTATTAAAAGACAATCAAAAATTATTAGCGGATTATAATGCTGGTAGATCCAAAAAAACGGCTGGAAATGTGCTGCTTATTGGAGGTTCAACATTAATTTTAGCTGATTTATTGAGTGGAGTTTTTTCTGATGGAAACACTACCGTTACTGGAAATTCAATAAAATCCGAGAGAAATTATCCTTCTGCATTAACTTTTGTTGGATTAGCTGCAGTGGTAATTGCTATTCCTGTCAAAATAGGTTTTTCCAAAAAAATTAGAAATGTAGTTACTGAATATAATAATCAATCTGCTACTGGATACAATAAACCAAAACTAGATTTAATTACCAATTCGAATGGAATTGGCTTGCGATTTACCTTAAATTAATAACTTAAAAACTACTGCTTTTGAACGAACGAATCATCGAGCTCATAGACATTGCTCCAAAAGATTTTTGGGGTACTCAAGACACTCATCTTGAAATGATTAAAAAGTATTATCCCAAATTGAAAATTGTAGCCCGAGGAACTACGCTGAAGGCTTTTGGTGAAAAAGAAGTCTTAGATGAGTTTGAAAACCGCTTCAACCGTTTGATGCTGCATTTTACCCGTTACAACAACATCGACGATAATGTAATTGAACGTGTGCTGCAAAGTACTATACAGGATGACGCTAAAGCATTTGGTCACGACAAAATTTTGGTACACGGTGTGGGCGGAAAAATCATCAAAGCGATGACACCCAATCAGCAATTGTTGGTCGATACGATGGCTAAAAACGATATGGTTTTTGCCGTTGGTCCAGCAGGAACTGGGAAAACCTACACTGGTGTTGCTATGGCCGTAAAAGCCTTGAAAGAAAAACAAGTCAAACGAATAATTCTAACTCGTCCCGCGGTCGAAGCTGGTGAAAATCTGGGTTTTCTCCCGGGGGATATGAAGGAAAAACTGGATCCGTACATGCAACCTCTTTACGATGCTTTGCGCGATATGTTGCCCAACGAGAAGTTGGAAGATTATATTTTGAAGGGAATTATCCAAATTGCTCCTTTGGCATTTATGCGAGGAAGAACTTTAGACAATGCCTTTGTAATTCTGGATGAAGCCCAAAATACCACTCATTCGCAAATGAAAATGTTCCTGACGCGTATGGGGAAAAACGCCAAGTTTATGATTACTGGAGATCCCGGTCAAGTCGATTTGCCTCGTCGAACGATTTCGGGGTTGAAAGAAGCTATCTTGGTTCTGAAAGATGTAGAAGGAATAGGAATCATCTATCTCGACGACAAAGATATTGTTCGCCATCGATTGGTCAAAAAAGTGATTGATGCATACAAGCAGATTGAGAATCACGATTAGATTTTTGCCAAAACAAATAAGACTTTTAGCTACAAATTGTACAAATTAGCACTGATTTTCGTTTTAACTTTTATGAAATTTGTGAAAATTTGTTTAATTTGTGGTAAAGATTTTTTTTAGAGTATTTGGGTCCTGAAAAATTGACGTTAATATATTTATCGAAATGCTTTTAACCTTTTCCTTAGCTAATCTCTTCAGAATAGAATAAGTTTGCCATTCTTAAAACGGAGATTTAAAATGAGTATAAAAGAAAGATTTAAAGTAATAATTAGTGATTTAGACGGGACATTACTCAACAACGAACACCAAATTTCCGATTACACCAGAACTGTTTTTCAACAACTTCACAACGAAAAGTATCTAATAATCGTGGCTACCGGTCGTCATCATCTTGATGCAATGCCGCTTTTGGAAGACTTGGGTTGTCCTTTCTATTTGGTAACTTCAAATGGAGCGCGGATTCATTCGCCTACAAAAGAATTGATTTATTCGTTTGACATAAAAAGTGAGGCTATAAAATCGATTTTGGATTTAGATATTGATCCTGAGTTTACGACAGTTTTGTTCAAAGAAAAAGTTTGGCAAACCAACAGGGAAAATAAAAAGCTGAACAGTTTTCAAACCGTGATGAATTACCCGTTTGAGATTGTTGATTTTAAAACGGTTGAAGATTTGAGCGCTATAAAATTATTTTTCACTCATAACGATCATCATAAATTGTTAGAACTCAGAGACGAAATTATGAAAGACCATTCCGATGAATTTCATTCTGCTTTTAGCCTTCCGTTTTGTTTGGAATTTATGGATAAGTCTGTAGATAAAAGCGTTGCTGTTTTAAAAATTTTGGATATAGAAAACTATACTTATGAGGAATCTATTTCTTTTGGTGATGGTTTCAATGATGAAGGGATGCTTTTTGCCGCCAGAAAAGGATTAATTATGGACAATGCTGTTGAAAGTTTGAAAAATAAACTTTCACATTTAGAAGTAATTGCTTCGAATGACAATGACGGCGTTGCAAAATACTTGCTTAAAAAAGTGATAAACATTGAAAATCCCACAGATAAATAATTATAAATTATTTATCAATATTATTAATGTTCAAAGTGTATTTTTGTCGATAAATAAACCAATATAAATGAATAAATTATTTGTAGTTCTTAGCTGTTTTGTGTTTTCAACCGTAAGTCAAGGACAAAATTTGAAATTAGAAGAAATTATGAAGGGTGATGCCTTCATTGGAGTGCAACCAGACACCATACATTGGTCATTGGATGGGAAAAAAGTCTATTTTGAATGGAATCCAAACAACGAAGTGGGCACAAGTACCTATTATTGGGAAAAAGGCCAAACAAAACCTAAACTTGCAAATCTTGCAGAGGGTGCGTTTTCAAAATTAGATTTTAAACAAACGCCGACTTCCGATTTTGTTTATTATATCAATCAAGGAGCTTTGTTTTCCTATTCCAAAAAAAGCAAAACCACCAAAAAACTATTCCAAAATAACAGTTCAATATCAAATCTACAACTGGGTTTTGAAGACGGAATAGTATATTTTGAGCAAAACAAAAATCTTTTCAAGTACAATGCAAAAGAAGGTTCCGTTATTCAAATTTCAAATTTTAAATCTGGAGAAGCTCCAAAAGAAGGGGTTGATGAAGATTCTTTTTTGAATATTCAACAAAAAGAATTATTTCAATTTATTAAAGACCAAGAAACGAAGAAAAAATGGAAGGAGGCAAAATCAAAAAGCATCAAAATAGATTTTCCAAAACCCTATTTCTATGATAAATACGTTTTCGGTAATCTAAAAGCAAGTCCGAAAGGTGACTTTGCGACCTTTGGTTTGGCAGAAAAAAAAGAGGATAAAAACGAAAAAATGGAAGTTTTTATTACAGCTGACGGTTACAATAAAACACCAGACACAAAAGCGAAAGTATCAGAAAGCAATCTTGTGGCAACAAAATTCGGTATTTATAATATTGCAAAAGACACTGTTTACTATGTGAATTTCTCGACTTTGAGCCATATTCAGGATCAACCAAAATATTTTGAATTGTATGATAAACTAAAAAAACGGGAGAAAATGGATAAATTAATTGTCGTGAATGCACCTATTTACAATCAAGACGGTTCCTATGCGGTTTCAGAAATTAGAAGCAAAGACAATAAAGATAGGTGGTTGGTGAGTTTTAATTTAGAAAAAGGGACTTTCGAAGAAATTGAGCATCAGCACGATGAAGCCTGGATAGGCGGACCTGGGATTCCTTCCTATTCTTTTGGCATAGGAACACTTGGATTTCTTGGGGATAACGCAACCATCTATTTTCAATCCGAGGAAACGGGATATTCTCATTTATACACTTATAATTTAAAGACAAAAAAGAAAACACAACTTACAAAAGGAAATTGGGAAGTGAAAAACGTGACTTTGTCCAAAGACAAAAAAACATTTTATTTGGCTACCAACACGACACATCCCGGAAACAGAAATTTCTATAGGCTTTCTATTTCCAATGCGGTTTTGGAACCTATTTTAACAAAAGATGGTGCTCACGAAGTAACCTTGTCTCCAGATGAAAGTACATTAGTAGTCCGTTATTCCTATAAAAACAAACCTTGGGAATTGTATTTAGCCGATAATAAAAAGAACACCACACTGCAGCAAATTACTTTTTCTACCACCGAAAGTTTCAAGGCATATCCTTGGCTTGAGCCTGAAGTAGTTACTTTTAAATCTCAAGATGGAACCACGGTTTATGCGCGATTGTACAAACCAAAAACAGAAAATTCGAACAAAGCTGCGGTGCTTTTTGTTCACGGTGCAGGATATTTGCAAAACGCCCATAATTATTGGAGCAGATACCATAGGGAATATATGTTTCATAATTTATTGGTTGATTTGGGTTACACCGTTTTAGATATTGATTACAGGGCAAGCGAAGGCTACGGACGTGATTTTAGAACTGGAATTTATCGTTTTATGGGAGGAAAAGATTTATCGGATCAGCTGGATGGCAAGAAATATTTGGTCGATAATTACGGAATTGATACCAATCGAGTTGGTATTTATGGCGGATCTTATGGTGGTTTTATTACTCTGATGGCTTTGTTTACTGCTCCAAAAGAATTTGCCTCTGGAGCTGCTTTACGTTCCGTAACGGATTGGGCCCATTACAATCACGGTTATACCGGCAATATTCTTAATTTCCCGGAAACAGATCCAGATGCCTACAAAAAAAGCTCCCCAATTTATTATGCTAATAATTTGGAAGGCAAATTGCTGATGCTGCACGGAATGGTCGATAATAATGTTGAATACAAAGATGTCGTTCGTTTGTCGCAGCGTTTTATTGAATTGGGCAAGAAAAATTGGGAATTGGCTGTTTTTCCGGTTGAAAATCACGGTTTCACTGAAACCTATTCCTGGGTTGATGAATACAGCCGAATCTTGAATTTATTTAACTCGACACTTTTAAAAAAGTAACTGTTTTAGAGAAGATATATATTGGAACAATTTTGTGTATCTCTCGGAAACAACCTATTTTTGCAGCAACAACAACTAGCTAAGACAATGAACACAATAACAACTACAAACTTCAATTTCCCCAATCAGAAATCAGTTTACCGCGGCAAAGTAAGGGAAGTTTATAATATCAATGATGAACTTTTGGTTATGGTTGCCACCGATAGGCTTTCGGCTTTTGATGTGGTTTTGCCAAAAGGAATTCCATATAAAGGACAAATTCTGAATCAAATCGCCACCAAGTTTATGGAACTGACTCAAGATATTGTTCCGAATTGGTTAATCGCCACCCCAGACCCAAACGTGGCCGTTGGTCATTTATGCGAACCATTTAAAGTAGAAATGGTAATTCGTGGCTATGTTTCAGGTCACGCAGCTCGTGAATACGCTCTTGGCAAAAGAACTATTTGTGGAGTAACAATGGCAGAAGGATTGAAAGAAAACGATAAATTTCCAACACCTATAATTACACCAACCACCAAAGCTGATAACGGTTCACACGACGAAGATATTTCACGCGAAGATATTCTGTCAAAAGGAATTGTTTCGGAAGAAGATTATTTAGTTCTAGAAAAATACACCAGAGCTTTGTTTCAAAGAGGAACAGAAATTGCTGCCAGTCGCGGATTGATTTTGGTGGACACTAAATATGAATTTGGTAAAACTAAAGACGGTGTTATTGTTTTGATTGACGAGATTCACACTCCAGATTCTTCTCGTTATTTCTATTCGGAAGGCTATCAGGAAAGACAAGATAGGGGAGAAGAGCAAAAACAATTGTCGAAAGAGTTTGTGCGTCGTTGGTTGATCGAAAATGGTTTTCAAGGTCAAGAAGGGCAACAAATCCCGAATATGACCGACGAATATATCGAAACCGTTTCTGAAAGATACATTGAATTATATGAAAATATCTTAGGTGAAAAGTTTGTAAAAGCGGATGTTTCCAATATTTATGACCGAATTGAAAAGAATGTTTTAAGGTATTTAGAAAGTAAATGAACTGAATTCTTTTTTATAAGAAAGCCGTCCCGACTTATCGGGACGGCTTCTTTATTTGGGTTTCATAGCAATTGATCCAATCTTCTGCAGTCATTTTTCCTGCTAGCTCCGCAATTAAATCAAAAGGAATTTGATCCAATTTCTTGAAACGGATGCAGCTTTTTCCCATATCTAATTTTTGGGTGCTATGTTTGGGGTATTCAGTTGTAAACCATTCCAATAGTTCCGGATTCGCATAAATTCCCATATGATACAAAGCGATGTAATTCTTTTGGGAAGCAATACTCATAAAAGGTAGCGGAAGTATAGGAGTACAATGATAACCACTTGGATATATAGAATGTGGAACTACATAGCCTAATATTTCATAACTCATTTGTTCCTCAAATCCCTTTGGAATAGTTTTCAAAATACTTTCGCGAAGCCTTGAAAATGCAGTTTTTCTTTCTTCTGGAAGCTCATTTAGATAACCTTCGACTGTTTTAGCTGTAGATTGCATATCTTTTTGATTTAAAGTAAAGGTATTAATATTTTTTAATTGGAGCATTTGTATTTTCTTTTTTTATCGACTTGATTCTTTTTATTCACATAAATAGTTTAAATATATAGGCCACAAAACAAACCTTCCAAAGATATACAATATAAAAAAGGTCGGAAAAGCCAATAAAATAAGGAGTTCACAATAAAAAAGGTCGAAAAGTACATAGAAACAAAACTTCCTTTTATCTACCATTAACTACTACTTTACTACCGTTGAATTAACCATTAATAGCCTGCATTAGCCGCGATCTACCATTGACTGGTAGAAATACCCGCAATACTACTATTTAAAAGGGATTTAAAGCTTATTTAAACACTATTTAACCTCATTTATTGAGGTTTTTTTTATGGCTATCCGGTACAATTTAGGAAATGACAAAAAAAGCAAATTTTAATATTGGGTCGCCTAATGGGTCGTCTAATGGGTCGTGCGAAACTTACATAAAAATACACCTAATAATACCCCCTAAATGTATAATTATTCAAAAAAAGCCATAAAAAAAGGGGGTAAGATACCCCGTATTACACAAAAAAATATATTTTAAATTGGCAAGTTATTGATTTTTAGCTAATTGAAATATTAAGACATAGAATTAATCCTAATACTAGCTTTAATTAGTGCTAAAGCCTTTACTTTTTTAAGTAAAACTTCTCGATCCTCGTGGTGTTTATTTTGGGATACCAGTTTGATATATCCATCTCTTTCTGATTTTTTAATATATTTAACCATTACCATTTCATCACCATTGTCCTGGATAGATACTAAATACATTTCGCCCCAATAAATTCCATCTTTTATGTCGTGTACTTGCTTGTACATCACTATATCACCACTTTTTAATAATGGATACATACTGTCTCCAGAAATATGAACGGCTCCATCGCATTTAGGAAGATTTGGAATTTGAATGTAATCAATGGGTTCTATTTCGTGATTATCTTTAAATAAAGTGACAATTCCAGCGGAAGCCTCTAGGTTATATAATGGTATTAATTGGCTTTCTACGTTATTATCTGTTTTTAATCTATAAATACTATTCGGATCATTTAAGATTAAATCTGTACGCTCTTTCCTCTCCTCCTCTATCCATTTTTCAACAACATTAACTTCTTTTATCATCTCCCCTTTACCTGTAAATAACCAATTAGCATCAAGATCTCTATACGTATGTAGAATTTTTGATATATTGTCTTGAGATAGCGCACCTCTTTTTCTAGCTTTTCCAATTAAACCATTAGAAATGCCTGTTTCAATCGTGACCTTATTGTCATTCAATCCCTTGAATTCCATATACCTATCGAGGCGTGAAAAAAAATATATCATTTTTTCTATATTTTATTTTTTCTATATCAATATTTCTATATATTTGCCTAACAATTTGAAACAAAAAAAGCAATGAGCAAAAATAAACAAAAAAAAGACTACGCAAGTTATAATCCTGTAATTATCCAAAAAATAAAAAAAAAGTACGGTATGACTACTCAGTTTATACAAGCTTCTCTTCGGGGCGATAGAACTAGCGACTCTTCCACAAAAATTTGTGATGATTATAAACTGATGGAAAAAGAAATCAATAAAACAATCGAAAATTTATAATTATGAGAGTACAGATCATACACCACGTTGATAAAGATTTTACAACAGAAGTAATCGAAACCATCACTGTAAGAGCAGGAGTGGTGGTTAGTATTTCTTATAGTGGAATTCTAAAATTATAACCCCAACCCAGAGGCGGGAACAAATTAAATAATTAAATGGAAAATCCATACGAATATTACGATAACAAGCTAGGAGTGAAAATTAAATATTTGATTTTTGACCGAAGTAATCACCCTGAAAGTTTAGGCCTTATTAGTTACAACGCTTTGAATTTAAGATTTAAAAGTAAAACTAGTATAGAAACCCAACTTCGCCGTGCATCATTAAATTACGACGCCCTAGCACTTTACTCCTCCCTTTGTCAAGATTGGAAAGATAGCCTTACTCTAAAATTCGGGAATCCTAAAACAGAAATCAAACGATCATTTTTCGCTAGTCATTATCAGCCAGATCGTAAGGCTTGGGATTTTTATAATGCCTATACCTACGGCGATGACAATCGTAAACTCGATTTAAAACTTATTGAAACATATCTCTACAACGCCTCGGTTATGAATGCGGTGATCAATTGCAAAACAAATCGTAAAGCATACATCAAAGCACTCGGTGGTGTTCAAGTCGATATGTGGCAATCACTTTCTAACGATGTGAACTGCTTTCGTGAGGTGGCTCACAATTTACCAACTACATCCAGAGGGTTACGCATCCGGTACAATGAATTTTTAAAACACGGTTACGTTTCGTTTATATCCGGGCGACTTCAAAACTCAAATGCTGCCGGTTTGAAAGGTGAGGAACAAACTGCACTGCTTGACGCATTGATTGCATTACCTAACAATTTTGACAATGCCCAAGTTGCTAGATATTACAACGAAGTGGCTAGTAAGGCAAACTGGAAAAGCATTTCAGCGCAAACCGTAGGCAATAGAAAAGAAAAAATGCAACTCACGGTTACTGCTGGACGAAAAGGCATCAAAGCATTGAAAAGTAACCTTTTGATGCAAAACAAACGATTTGCCCCGAAAAATTCGATGTTATATTGGGTGTTGGATGGATGGAAAACAGAGCTTCTATATCAGCAAACCTATATCGACAAACACGGCAAAACAAATACTACTTATCACAATCGTCTTACAACAGTAATGGTTGTAGATCCAACAAATAAATACATCATTGGTTACGCTGTGGATAAGGATGAATCCCCGGATTTGATAAAGGCGGCTTTACGAAATGCTTTTCAACATACTCAGGAGTTGTTTGGCGATATGTATCGCCCATATCAGCTACAATCAGATCATTATCAAATGAAAAATTTAAAACCAGTGTATGAGGCTTGTTCTAGCCATTTTACTCCTGCCCAGGTTGGAAATGCTCAGGCTAAAATAATAGAACCCTTCTTTGGACAATTCAATAAAAAACATTGTCAAAAAGAGCCTAATTGGTCAGGTTATAACGTTAGCACAGGTTCAAAAAATCAACCAAATGTTGATGCCATCAACAAAAACAAACGCTCTTTTCCTGACGAAAGGGGTTGTCGAAAACAAATAGACGCCATCATTGAAGCAGATAGAGCACAAAAAAGAGCAGAATATATACAAAATTGGGCAGGTGTTAAAGACGAATTTAAATCGGTTTTAAACTTTGAAATGTACCTCAGATACCTTGGCGAAACTACAGGATTCACCAACAGATTAGAAGGACCAGGATTACTCGCAACTCTCAACGGACAAAAACTAGCTTATGATTGTTTTGACACCAATTTTAGAAGACAGGCGCATTTGGATTGGGCTTTAAAATTTGATCCTCAGAATTTGTCTAAAGTGTTGGCCGTAAATGCTAAATCTACGAATAGTAAACTAGTCGAAATTATTGGAACCTACGAATTTCTATTAGAACAAAAACACATCCAACCAATGGCACTTGCCGAAAGAACCGAAGGCGATGCGTTGAAACTTTCAGAGGTTAAAAATCACAATTTAGACATTCTGAATTACATCACTGATGAAGTTTGCAAAAGAGACTTACTAAACGAAAGTCTTTTCAATAACCGCCCTGAACTCTTCAATGACACACTATCTAAACTTTTAATTACCGATTCCCGAGGCCAACACAAAGACCGCAAATCAGAAAACCGCCTCCAAGCCAAAACGCAGCACCTTATCGAAGTGCAAGCCACCTCCGATAAAAAGGAGCTCCACGAAAATTGGAACCAAGACCAGGATAATTACAACAAACAAAAAATAGACATCTCAAACTACCTTTAAAATGGAACACATTACCAAAATTGAAATCGTAAACGCCCTCAATGCTTATATAGCTGAGCACAAAATGACACAAGCCGACGTCTCTAACAAATCAGGAGTGCGCAAAGAATATGTGTCAATTATTCTTAAACCCGGAAGCAACTTTATGTATAACTCTGGCGACGTCCAAGGTTTTATTCCTGCAAAACATTTCAACGCTTTAGCCACACTTTGCGGTTTTGCAACGGAGAAAGTATATTGGCAAACCCAACCAACGGCTCAGGCCAATTCCATCTTCGCCAATTTGCAAGATGCAAAACAACATCATTTAACCATCACTTTGATTGGCGAGACTGGTTGTGGCAAGTCGTACACCGCTGCTTTATTTGCTGCTAAAAATCCTCTTGATACTTATATCGTAACCGCAGGATCTAGCGACACCCTTGGCGACTTGATTGACAAAATTGTAGACGAATTGAAGATACACGCCACCGGTAGATCTAAATCGACTAAGATTCGCCAAATCGCTTCTAAAATGGCAATGCTTAAAAACTACGGACACAAACCAATGTTGATTATTGACGAAAGCGAGTACTTGAAACAAGCCGCTTTGTGTGCAATGAAAGAACTGTATGATAACCTAGCCGATTATTGCTCACTGGTATTCATTGGCACCAATCAATTGGTTGACAATGTCGAAAAATTGAAACGCCGCAACAAATCAGGGATTCCACAATTTCATAGACGTATCAAGTTTGGATTGAGATTGCTCCCAAACATCGACAGAAGCTACACACTATTTGTTGACGACATCGAAGACCGTGAGCTCAAAAAGTTTCTGCTTACAAATTGCGACAACTACGGCGAACTGCACGACATCATTGTACCCGCCACGCGTGAGGCCGAAAGATTAGGACAGGAGTTGACGATGGGGCTAGTTAGACAAGTGTTGAACCTTCC
>CAMBHH010000103.1 GCA_945866505.1 Flavobacterium psychrophilum | reverse complement strand
TTGCATTATCAGCATTGGTTGTTTTAGGAAGTGCAGCTGTTTTTTTTGCAGCCCTTTCTTCTAGAATTTGCTGTCTTCTTTCCTCTGCTGCTTTTTTCTTGTCATCAATAGCTTGTTGTCTAACTCTTAGCGTTTCAGCTCGTTCATCTGCTTGTATTTGCTTTGCTTCTGCGGCTGCAGCCGCCGCCGCTTCTTTATCAATAGCGTTGTCTGAAGAAGATTTGCCTTTAGCTGTAGAAGGAGCGGTTTCATTTTTTTTTGCTTCTCGATCTGCGATGATCTGTAATTTTTTATCTTCGGCAGCTTTTTTTCTTTCTTCTAGAACTAATGCTTTAGCAGCAATATCCGCATCTCTTGCCAGTTTTTTTGTTTCTAAAGCTTTTTGTCTTTCAGATAAGTTGGGATTATCAGCGATAGCCTCTTGTTTAGCTTCTCGAGCTTCTTCTTCCTTGAGTTGTTTTTTTGTTAATTGTTCTCTTTTTTCTGTTCGGTTTAAAGCACGAACTATTTGCTCGCTTATATCAAATCTTTTTGCTGCAAAAAGCATTGTCATATCGGACGTTTTGTCAAATATAAAATCATATTTTTTTGTTTCAGCTATATCTTGAACCATCGAAAATACTTGGTCTTGAATGGGTTTTGTTAAAGCGTTTTTTTGCGTCATCAAATCGCCGTTGGGACCAAATCTTTTTTGTTGGTATTCTAAATTTTCATTTTCTAGGAATACAATCTCGTTAATTCTTTCCTCAATAAGACCTTTTGTCAATAAAGCTTTTTCTGCTTTTAAAGCATCTTTTAGTTTGTTAATTTCATTTTTTTTCGCTTCTACTTCTTGCTTCCATTTCTCTGCTTTTTGTTCAAGTTGGTTTTGTGCTTCGGTGTAAGCTGGTACATTTTGCAAAATGTATTCCATATCAATATAGCCCACTTTAGTGCCTTTAGTTTGCGCCTGAACTGTATATGCTAAAGCAAAGGCTGCGAATATAAATAAAAATTCTTTTCTCATAACGATGATGTATTAGAAAAATTTATATCAAACTATTAAAATTGTTGTCCTATAATAAAATGTGTTTCCCAACCATTTGCTTTCGGTCCTAACAAACCTCCCGGCAATGGTAATCCATCAAATCCATATCCAAAATCGATTCCTAATAATCCAAATGCTGGCATAAACACTCTTAATCCCGCTCCAGCAGAACGGCTTAAAGCAAATGGGTTGTAATTTTTGAATGTGTCAAACGAAGATCCTGCTTCTAAAAATGTTAGCGCATAGATTGAAGCAGCTGCCTTTAATGTTATAGGATATCTTAATTCTAATGAAAACTTATTATAAATGTTGGCACCATTTGATTCACCATCTTTGTTTACTGGCGTTAATGATCCATTTGGATATCCTCGTAGGCCTATGACTTCTCTACCGTCCATTGCAAAATTTTGCATCCCATCACCTCCTAAAAAGTATCTTTCAAAAGGAATAATTCCTCTTTCTTGATTATAGGCACCTAAGAAACCAAATTCAACCAGTGAACGCAATACCAATGGACTCTTATTTGACCCAACTATTTTTGTGTACCAATCACCTCTAAATTTAAGTTTGTAATATTCTAGCCAATTGTATTTTTTTTGATCGACTTTTGCTGGGTCAGCGGCAGCATCTTTATAATCTGCCACGCTGTTTGGTCTTGGATTCGTTGCACTTGGAATAGACTCAAGATAATCGCCGCTATTTACCATTATTTTATTTGAACCTTCATAAGAAGGACCAGAATAAATATATTTATACTCCTTTTGATCTCCTAAGGAACCATAATCTACTCCGTTAAATAAGGAATAAGGAAGTGTAAATTTTCCTGTTAGACTAAATTCTGCACCATATATTGGAAATATTGGATTGATTCCTTTATTACTTCGTGAAAATCCTACAGTATATGCTAAATTTCTTGATGCTCCATCCCCAAATGTAAATAGACCAGTATTATAGTTTCGCAAGTCATAGTGCTGGTAACTAATAGTTTGTGATAATCCAAAGTAATCATCAGGCACCGTAAGCCTTTTATATATACCTGCCGACAAAGTTAAGATATTGAAACTTCTACTTCGATCAACACTTTGTGTTTGGAAGTTATTGAAAAATTGCTGTGTGTAAGATAAAGAGGTATTTAACTGTACAGGTTTTCTTTGTCCAAACCAAGGCTCAGAAAACGAAAGGCTGTACGTTCTATAAAAAGAACTTGCCTGCAATCGTAGTGATACTTTTTGACCATCACCCATTGGGAGAGGTTTGTAAGCTTCTTTTTTGAACAAATTTCTGGCAGAGAAATTATTAAAGGACAATCCTAATGTTCCTATGAAACCACCACCGCCATAACCACCTTGTAATTCTATTTGACTGGCTCCTTTTTCGGTCAGCGGATATTCAATATCAACAGTTCCTGCTGCTGCATCTACGTTTTTAAATTTTGGTTCAATTGATTCAGGATCAAAAAATCCTAATTGACCAATTTCGCGAATAGTTCTTATAAGTAAATCTTTATTGTATTTTTCACCTGGTTTAGTTCTTAATTCTCTGTAGATTACGTGGTCATTGGTTTTGTCATTTCCTGTTACAGTAATTTTGTTGAAATAAGCGATTGGTCCTTCGGTAATGCGTATTTCAAAATCGATTGAATCGTTAGCTGTTTTTGTTTCCACGGCGTTAATATTGGAAAACAAATACCCATTATTTTGATACAAATTGGTAATATCATCGCCATCAGGTTTTGATTTATCTGCGATTCTTTTTTCTAAAAGCACACCATTATAAGTATCTCCTTTTTTGATGCCAAGCATAGCAAGAAGACCTTCATCAGAATATACGGTGTTTCCCAGGAATTTAATGTTTCCAAAACGATATTTGTTGCCTTCTTCAACTTTTATTTTTATCATCAAAGCCTTTAAATCTTGATTGTAAGCTACAGAATCCGAAAGAATTCTAGCGTCTCTATATCCTCGTTCTTTGTAAGCGGCAATTACTTTTTCTAAATCGGAATCGTATTTGGCTTTAATGAACTTTGAAGCTTTAAGACTGACCAATGTTTTTCGTTTGGTATCTTTCATAGCAGCCCGCAGGGTTTCGGATTTAATTTCCTTATTTCCTTCAAATACAATGTCTTTAATTTTGACTTTTGATCCTCTATCAATTTTTACAACCATATTTACACGGTTGGTTAGGGAAGTATCTATAACGGTATTTATGGTTACTTTCGTATTGTAAAAGCCGTCTTTTCTATATTTATTTTCTATATAATATTTTGTCGTGGTGATTAAATTTTCATTTACAACTTTCTCTTTTGTTAGACCGTTGTCTTTTATTAATCCTTCAATCTTGCTTTTGCTGATGCCAACAAATTTTACTTCGTTTAATTTGGGTAATTCTTCAACATATAAATCAAGGTAAATGCTGTCTTTTTCAATTTTGTTGATGTAAAACGAAATCTCATCAAAAAGCCCAAGTTTTCCCAATTTTTTGATGGCATTACTTATCTGTTCGCCAGGAACTGTTATTTCCTGACCTTTTTCGAGACCTGCAAATGTAGTTACTGTATTTGTGTTAAAACTAATTTTTCCAACTATATCAACCTTAGCCAGTATGTATGTTTTTCCTTGGTCGAATGGTACTCTATTTTGTGCTTTAATTTGCGAAAAACTTCCAAAAATCAATAGGCCTATGAGTATCTTTATGCTTTTTTGTAACACTAAAAAATTATTTAACTTGTTCACTTGTTTTTCCAAATCTACGCTCTCTTTTTTGATAACTAATGATAGCCTCATACAAATCTTGTTCTTTAAAGTCTGGCCATAATACATTAGTAAAATATAACTCTGCGTAAGCAATTTGCCATAACAAAAAATTACTTATTCTATGCTCTCCACTTGTTCTTATTAATAAATCTACATCGGGTAAATTGTGCGTGTAAAGATGCTCATTTATAATTGAATCGTCAATAGAGTCTATTGAAATTATATTATTTTTAACTTTATCGCTTATGTTTCTTACGGCATCTACAATTTCTTCTCTTGAGCCATAACTTAAGGCTAATGTGAGAATCATATTAGTGCTGTCTTTGGTTTTATCTATAGCTTCAAGTACTACATTATGAACTTTTTGTGGTAATTTGTCTAAATTGCCAATAGCCCTTAATTTGATATTGTTTTTTTGAAGCATTTTTATATCCTTTGTCAAAGTTCTAACTAATATTTTCATTAGAATTTCGATTTCGAGCTTAGGCCTGTCCCAGTTTTCACTAGAAAAAGTATATAAAGTGAGGTTTTTTATTCCTAGATTAGAACAAGTTTCTATGATGTCTTTTACAGATTGTGATCCGTTTTCGTGTCCTAAAGCACGCAAATACCCTTTATTTTTTGCCCATCGTCCGTTACCATCCATAATGATGGCTACATGTTTCGGCAAATTGATTAAGTCTATTTTATCTATTAAATCCATTATTTATTCAGCGCAATAGCAAGGTTTATTTCCGAAAGTGTATGTTAATGTTACTCCTGAAAAAACATACCAATCATTATTGTTTATATTTCCAAATTTTTTCAAACTTTCATTCTCTGGATTACTACCATCTAAATTATCTGTTAAAGTATATCTAGCGCCAACTTCTAAAGCTAAAATTACGTGAGGCGAAACATTCGATTTTATTCCCAATGTCGTAGGAATGGCAAACGTACCCGTTGTCTCTTGCTTGATAACAATATTAGTATCTAAATAGGAATCACGATATCTTAAATAATTTAATCCCGAATGAACATAAGGCGTAAACTTCGTTTTTACGTCGTGCAAATTAAAATCAAAAAAATTAAATTCAATGCCTAAAGATACTTCTTTTATATTATTTCTAAATTGATACTGTCTTTGATTTCTGCTTGGTTCGCTAGAATCAAGATCATTAGCCGAAAAATTAGCGCTATTTAGTGAAAATCTATAGGCAAGTCTGGGGTTTCTATTCCATTTGTATAAAATTCCCATCGCAGTTTCGTTTGGAGCAATATATGTAGTTGAACCAACGTCACCAATGTAGTTACTTCCGCCAACGAAAATACCGACCTCATGAATTTGCGCATTCATTGAAAATATGAATAACAACAAAATTAGATTGAAAAATTTATACATTTAATTAAAATTGCGTGCAAATATACTAATTATCAACGCCAATTAAAACTCTTTGTTTATCTTATTGGATAATTGAAATTAAAACTATTTGGAAATTATGGACTCTCAAGTAGAGAAACGGAAAAAAACGAAATATTGTATGAAGTGGAGCTAATTTGATTTAATTTCTACGATCTTCACCCCAAAACAACTTGTTTCTCAATGTTTTCAAGAAGGTTGCATCTGGGATTTCTACCATATTTATTTCAAAAGGAGATTTTTTAATAGATAAAATGGTATCATTATTTACCGAAAATAATCTTGAATCTAAAGAAACTAAATAATGGTCGTCTCTACCTGAAACTTTAAGTCTAATTTCTGTTTCGTCAGTCACAACAAGCGGTCGTGCATTAAGATTATGTGGAGCAATTGGAGTAATTACGAAACTTTGCACGTTTGGAGTCAAAATTGGCCCTCCGCAGCTCATAGAATATCCTGTAGAACCTGTTGGCGTGGCTATAATGAGACCATCAGCCCAATAGGAATTTAGATATTCGTTGTTCAAGTAAGTTTCGATGGTTATCATCGATGTGGTTTCTTTTCGGCTTACAGAAATTTCGTTAATGGCAAAATTCAAATCTTTAATGGCTTCATTTTCTGGCAAACAAGATAAACTGAGCAGGGTTCTTTTAGATATGGCATACTTTTTATCAATAATAAGTTGTAAAAATTCAGCAATATTGTCTTTTTGAACGGTTGCTAAAAAGCCCAAGCGACCCGCATTTATTCCCAATATAGGAACTCCAGAATCTCTGACTAAGGTTGCTGCTCTCAAAATTGTTCCGTCTCCGCCAATGCTAATTAGGATGTCAAAACTGCTGTTTAATTCGGTATGTGATTCGAAAGTCGGGTAATCTTTTAAAATAAGATTTTTTTCGAATAAGATTTTGAGAAAATTAGATTCTATGATTATCTCTACATTATTCTTAATCAAAAAAGCGAAAATATCTTTTATGATGGGTTCTGTACTGTTTTGATAGTATTGACCGTAGATGGCTACTTTCATTTATTAGATATTAAGATATTTGTCTAAATAATCGGAGCGTTCTTTTAATGTGTTGATGTAATTGTCTTCGTAATGTTCCGAAATAATTTCGTAGTTATACCTTCTAAAAGATTGAATAATTTCGTTCATAACTCCTAAACTTATCTTTATAGTAACTTGAGTGTTATAAGAATCGGCTTCTGAGACAAATAAACCTAATATTTTGCCGTTATTGCTTTCAATGATTTGAGTGATTTCTCCGATTGAATATCCTAGGGTATTTTTTTTGACCACAAGTATGCCGCCAGATTCTTTTAAAAAAGGAGTTTCGTGAAAAAAATTCAGAATATCTCGTATTTCATAATAGCCCAAATAATTGTTTTTATCGTTCAAAACAGGAACTAAATTAGAATGATTTTTAGCAAAAACTTCTAAAACATCTAGCCAAATCATATTCTCTCGAGCAAAAAAACCTTCAAGAGAATATTTATAATCCAAAACTTTTTTAAAACTATCGAAGGTTTCTATATCTTCAGAAGCTATGCTACCGATGTAAATTCCTTCTTCAACAACTGGAAAATGGGAAAAAGGTAACTCATCAAAAAAGTCTTGAACAGTAGAAATAGTTTCTTGACTGTCAATTGCTTTGTAATCATTAGTAATATAGTTTGTTATCTCAGTCATAAATCAATCCTAAATTTTTGATGCAAAATAATCAAAATAATACAAAAACTCCTAAATTTAACTTTGTATTTTTGCAAAATTATAAATTGATACGAATACAATCGAATTGCTTCGTGTCTCGCAATAACAAAATAATGACAAATTTAAGTGTAAACATCAATAAAATAGCCACTTTACGAAATGCTCGTGGAGGAAATGTTCCCGATTTATTAAAAGTAGCAACTGACATTCAAAAATTTGGAGGACAAGGAATAACCATTCATCCAAGACCTGACGAAAGACACATTCGCTATCAAGATGCTCGAGATTTGAAATCGATTGTCTACACCGAATACAATATTGAAGGAAATCCAGAGAAAAGCTTCATCGATTTGGTTCTTGAAATCAAACCCGAACAAGTTACTTTGGTGCCGGATGCTATCGATGCCTTAACTTCAAATGCAGGTTGGGATACTGTAAAACATAAGAATTTCCTAACCGAAATAGTGCAAGAATTTCAAAGAAACGGCATTAGAACTTCTATTTTTGTGGATCCCGTTCTCGAAATGATCGAAGGCGCCAAAATTATTGGAACCGAAAGAATCGAATTGTATACCGAAGCTTTTGCGCATCAATACGGTTTGGGAAACAAAAGCGGAATAGATCCTTATGTAAAAGCTGCAGTTTTGGCCAATGAATTAGTGTTGGGAATCAATGCTGGGCACGATTTGAGTCTGGATAATATTCAATTTTTTCATCAAAATATTCCCGGATTATTGGAAGTTTCTATTGGTCACGCACTGATTTCCGAAGCCATTTATCTCGGATTGGACAATGTTGTTAATATGTATTTACAAAAACTAAAATAATGTTCAATAAATGTAGATGATTTTGAAAAGTAGGATGAAATCTGCAATCTAAAATCTGCAATCTAAAATCTAAATGTTATATTCAAAAATAGAAGGCGAAGGTAAGCCATTGCTAATTCTTCACGGATTTCTGGGAATGTCCGATAATTGGAAAACTATGGGAACGCAATTTGCTGCAAATGGTTTTCAAGTGCATTTGTTAGATTTGAGAAACCACGGTCGCAGTTTCCATTCGGATGAGTTCAGTTATGAAATAATGGCTTATGATGTTTTCGAGTATTGCCAAGCTAATAATCTGGAAAAAGTCAATATTTTAGGACATTCGATGGGCGGTAAAACGGCAATGCTTTTTGCTGTAACTTATCCCGAAATGGTTGAAAAACTAATTGTTGCCGACATTGGTCCAAAATTTTATCCACAACATCATCAAACTATTCTTGAAGGATTGAATGCGGTCGATTTTTCATTAAAACCAAGCCGAAACGAAGTTGAAGAAATAGTTGCAAAATACATCACTGATTTTGGAACTAGACAGTTTCTGTTGAAAAGTTTGTATTGGCAAGAGCCGGGACAATTGGCTTTTCGATTTAATTTGGCTGTTTTCAATATCCAAATCGATGAAATAGGGAAACCACTTCCGGAGAATGCTATTTTCAATAAACCAACACTTTTTATCCGTGGCGGAAATTCCAATTATATTTTGGACAACGATTTCGAAAATATAAAAAAATATTTTCCTAATGCACTACTCGAAATGATTCCAAATGTTGGTCATTGGCTTCATGCCGAAAATCCGCAACTATTCTACGAAATAACAAATTCGTTTTTAAAATAATTATTTATATATTTGAAATAAAAAAATTTATGAAATTACTTTTTAGGATACTTATCACATCAATTTTGGTGTTACTTATTGCTCGTTTTATGAAAGGTGTTGTTGTGGATAGTTTTACAACTTCATTACTTGTTGCAGTTGTTTTAGGATTATTCAATGTTTTTATAAAACCAATATTTGTCATTTTGACATTGCCATTTACAATTTTTACGTTAGGATTGTTTTTACTGGTGATAAATGCTGTAATCATTTTGCTTTGCGCCAATGTTGTAGGCGGATTTAGGGTTGATACCTTTTGGACAGCCTTGCTTTTTAGCGTTGTATTGTCTCTTTCTCAGTCTGTTTTGTTTGCAATTGTTGGCAAAGACTAATGAAAAAGTAATGGATTTGAAGAGTAAATAAGGAGCTAAAATTCAATAGCTTAAAAACTTGTTTGGGTTGTAAAATTTTTATAATTTTGCAACCCAATTTTATTATGTAAATTAACGAAGAAGATGGATATCAAAAGAGTCGCATTAGACGCAGTAAACGAAACAATTGTAATGACAGTTGTTCATATGGATTACAAAGGTCAAGTAGCAAAAAGAATAAACGAAAAAATGCCTTTGGCAACCGTAAAAGGTTTTAGAAAAGGTCAAGTTCCAAAAGATCTTGTAGCAAAACAATACGGAAAAGCCATCAAACAAGAAGAAGTTAAGAAAGTTGTTGATTTAGCTTTAGAGCGTTATTTAGCCTCAGAAAGATTAAATCTTTTGGGAACTCCGCTTGCTAAAGTGAACGAAAATTTTGATTGGGATGCCGAAGAATTGGTTTTTGAATATGAAATCGGTTTGGTTCCTAATTTCGAATTGGATTTAGAAGCTAAAAATGAGATCGTAAAATATATAGTAAAAGCAGACGATAAATTGATCGACGGTCAAGTAGAGCGCATCCAAAAACAATTTGGCAATCCAATTCCTCAGGAAACTGTAGTGGAAGGTGTTGATATTAAAGGAGTTTTTACTAACGAAGCCGAAGGAATAGGAAATACTACAACTATTACTTTGTCGATTTTCAAAGACAAAGCTACTGCTGATCAATTTATTGGTAAAAAAGTAGGTGATGTAGTGACTGTAAATACAAAAGGTTTATTTGAAGATGATCACCAATTGATGGATTATCTAAAAGTAGGTCACGATAATGTGCACGGTTTAGAAATTGATGTTGATTTTACAATCGAAGCAATCACTATTTCGGAACCTGCGGAGTTGAACCAAGAATTGTTCGACAAATTGTTTGGTGCAGGAAACGTAGCTTCATTAGAAGATTTGAAGGCAAAAATCAAAGAAGATGCTGAATCTCAATTTGCACAACAAGCAGACCAAAAATTATTAGGTGATGTAACGGAATTTTTAATCGAAAACACAAAATTCGATTTGCCAGCAGAATTCCTTAAAAAATGGTTGCAAACTGTTGGAGAAAAACAATTAACTCCAGAAGAAGCTGAAGTAGAGTATGCACGTTCTGAAAAAGGATTGCGTTTTCAATTGATCGAAGGTAGAGCTATGGCGCAATCGGATATCAAAATCACTTTTGAAGATTTGAAATCGTTTACAACTAAAAATATTCGTCAGCAAATGGCACAATTCGGACAAACAAATCCTACTGACGAAGAAGTGCAAGGAATTGTAGCAAGAGTTTTGTCGAATCAAGAAGAAGTAAAAAGACTTTCAGACCAAGTAGTTGCTGAGAAATTATTGGAAGTTTTCAAAGAGAAAGCAAATCCAACTACTAAAGAAGTTACTTACGACCAATTTATTGCTGCATCTTACGGAGAATAAGTTAGGAAGTCGTAAGATGGAAGTTGGAAGAAGGAAGATTCGAAATACAAACCCAATAACTTTATGATTTTATTACAAAGTCTAAACAATAAAAAATAGTTATATTTGAGCGTCAGAAAAAAATATTTTTTGACGCTCTTTTGTTTGAAAGTTGAAGTCCTCTTTAGAACAACTTTAAACTTTTAAACTTTAAACTTTTAAACTTAAAAAAAATGAATTACGGTAAAGAATTTAAAAAATTTGCTACAAAACACCAAGGTGTAAACGCAATGTACTACGACAAAATCGTAGCAGCAATGAATCCAACAAATATGACGCCTTATATTATTGAAGAACGCCAGTTAAATGTTTCGCAATTGGACGTTTTTTCGAGATTGATGATGGACAGAATTATTTTCTTGGGAACAGGAATCGATGATCAAATCGCTAATATCGTTCAAGCACAATTACTTTTCTTAGAAAGTGCCGATGCTTCAAAAGACATTCAAATTTATTTGAATTCTCCTGGAGGAAGCGTTTACGCTGGATTGGGAATTTACGATACAATGCAATACATTAAACCAGACGTTGCTACAATTTGTACAGGAATGGCGGCTTCTATGGGAGCGGTTTTATTATGTGCTGGAGCAGCAGGAAAACGTTCGGCATTGCCACATTCAAGAGTAATGATTCACCAACCATCTGGCGGAGCACAAGGTGTTGCGACAGATATGGAAATCAACTTGCGTGAAATGTTAAAACTAAAAGACGAATTGTACCAAATCATTTCAAGCCATTCAGGACAAACTTTCGATAAAGTGCACAAAGACAGCGAGCGCGATTATTGGATGATTGCCGATGAAGCCAAAGAATACGGAATGATTGATGAAGTGTTGAGAAGAAGTTAAATTAGATAACAGATACCAGATTTCAGATTGCAGTTTTTTGCAATCTGAAATCTGCAATCTAAAATCTGCAATCTAAAAAGATGGCAAAACCAAAATTAGAATGTTCTTTCTGTGGAAGAAAGAAACCGGAAACCAATTTGTTGATTGCCGGAATCGATGCACATATCTGTGATAAATGTATCGAACAAGCCCACGGAATTGTAGTAGAAGAATTAAAAGCAAGTAGCAAAGCAAATTTGCCTTCGGATTTAGTTTTAAAGAAGCCAAAAGAAATTAGGGCTTTTCTAGATCAATATGTTATTGGTCAAGACCAAACCAAAAAAGTGATGTCCGTTGCGGTCTACAATCATTACAAACGTTTGATGCAACAAGAATTGCACGATGATGTAGAGATTGAAAAAAGTAATATTATAATGGTTGGCCAAACAGGAACCGGAAAAACATTAGTTGCCAAAACCATATCTAGAATGCTAGACGTTCCGTTGGCAATCGTTGATGCGACTGTATTGACAGAAGCGGGTTATGTGGGTGAAGATGTTGAAAGTATTTTGACACGTTTACTGCAAGCCGCTGATTATGATCTTGCAAAAGCCGAAAGAGGAATCGTTTTTATTGACGAAATTGATAAAATCGCACGTAAAAGCGATAATCCATCCATCACTCGTGATGTTTCTGGAGAGGGAGTGCAACAGGCATTATTGAAATTATTA
>CAMBHH010000102.1 GCA_945866505.1 Flavobacterium psychrophilum | reverse complement strand
GGACCGCCTTCGGCAAACGGACTTCCAGGAATACACCACGTGATGGCACGTGCGATTAAAGATATATTTTGCCGTTATAAAACTCAAAAAGGATTCCAAGTAAAGCGTAAAGCGGGCTGGGATACTCACGGTTTGCCTGTAGAATTAGGCACTGAAGCTTCTTTGGGAATTACTAAAGAAGACATTGGAAAAACAATTTCCGTAGCCGAATACAACGAAGCCTGTAAAAAAACAGTAATGCGTTACACCGATGTGTGGAACGATTTGACTGAAAAAATGGGCTATTGGGTGGATATGGAAGATCCGTATGTCACCTACAAATCCAAGTATATGGAAACCGTTTGGTGGATTTTGAAACAAATCTACAACAAGGATTTAATGTACAAAGGCTACACCATTCAGCCGTATTCGCCAAAAGCAGGAACCGGATTGTCATCACATGAAGTTAACCAACCTGGAAGTTACCGCGATGTAACTGATACCACAATAGTGGCTCAATTCAAAGCATTAAGCGAAACTTTGCCAAGTTTTCTTCAAGGATTTGGAGATATTCATATCTTAGCCTGGACGACAACACCATGGACTTTGCCTTCAAATACTGCATTGACAGTCGGACCGAAAATAGAGTATGTTTTAGTTGAGACATTTAACCAATATACATTCCGACCTGCCAAAGTAATTTTGGCTAAAAACTTAGTTGGAAAACAATTTTCGAAAGGATTTTTTGCAAGTACAGAAGCTTCCGATTTTGAAAATTTCAAAGAAGGAGATAAAAAAATTCCTTATCAAATCTTGACAGAATGCAAAGGTGCTGATCTAGTTGGAATTCGCTACGAACAATTAATGAAATTCGTTTTGCCATACCAAAATCCAGAAAATGCTTTCCGAGTAATTGCAGGAGATTTTGTAACTACTGAAGACGGAACAGGAATTGTACACACTTCGCCAACTTTTGGTGCTGATGACGCAAAAGTCGCCAAGGAAGCAATTCCAGAAGTGCCGACAATGTTGGTTTTGGACGAAAACGGAAACTCAGTTCCATTGGTAAATCTGAAAGGAAAATTCATTGATGGTTTAGGAAGTTATTCCGGAAAATACGTTAAAAACGAATATTATACAGACAATGACGCTCCGGAACGCTCCATTGATGTTGAAATTGCCATCCAATTAAAAGAAGAAAATAAGGCTTTCAAAGTAGAGAAATACGTGCACAGTTACCCACATTGTTGGAGAACCGACACGCCAATTTTATATTATCCGTTAGATTCTTGGTTTATAAAAATCACGGAAGTTCGAGATAGAATGTTCGAATTAAACGAAACCATCAATTGGAAACCAAAAGCAACCGGAGAAGGACGTTTCGGAAACTGGTTGAAAAACGCCAACGATTGGAACTTATCACGCTCTCGTTTTTGGGGAATACCATTGCCAATTTGGAGAAATGAAGAAGGAACCGAAGAAATTTTGATTGGTTCAGTTGAAGAATTATACAACGAAATAGAAAAATCTATCGCCGCAGGTTTCCAAGCAGCAAATCCTTTCAAAGGTTTTGAAATTGGAAATATGGACGAAGCAAATTATGATTTGGTTGACTTACATAAAAATGTAGTCGATGAAATTACCTTGGTTTCTGCTTCTGGAAAACCAATGAAACGCGAATCCGATTTGATTGACGTTTGGTTTGATTCGGGTTCAATGCCTTATGCACAATGGCACTATCCTTTTGAAAACAAAGATAAAATTGACGAAAACAAAGATTTTCCTGCTGATTTCATTGCCGAAGGTGTCGATCAAACCCGTGGTTGGTTTTATACTTTGCACGCGATTGCCACTTTGGTTTTTGACAAAGTAGCCTATAAAAATGTAGTTTCGAACGGTTTGGTTTTAGATAAAAACGGACAAAAAATGTCCAAACGACTTGGTAATGCGGCCGATCCTTTCGAAACATTGAATGAATATGGACCAGACGCAACGCGTTGGTATATGATTTCGAATGCGAATCCTTGGGATAACTTGAAGTTTGATTTAGAAGGAATTGCTGAGGTTCGTCGTAAATTCTTTGGAACGCTGTACAACACCTATTCTTTCTTTGCATTGTATGCTAACATTGATAATTTTGCATACTCAGAAGCGGAAATTCCATTAAATGAAAGACCGGAAATCGACCAATGGATTATTTCGGAATTGAATACTTTGATAAAAGTGGTTGACGAAGCTTATGCCGATTACGAACCTACAAAAGCAGCTCGCGCGATTTCAGAATTTGTACAAGAAAACTTGAGCAACTGGTATGTTCGTTTGTGCCGCCGTCGTTTCTGGAAAGGCGAATACGAAAAAGACAAAATTGCGGCCTACCAAACTTTATACAGCTGTTTACTAACAATTAGTAAATTATCTGCGCCAATTGCTCCATTCTTTATGGATAAACTTTACAAAGACTTAACATTGACAACACAGTCCGAAAAGTTTGACTCTGTACATTTGGCGGAATTTCCAAAACAGGACGAAAGCTGTATTGATAAATCGTTAGAGAGCAAAATGATGAAGGCTCAAACCATTTCATCGCTGGTTTTATCGCTTCGAAAAAAGGAAATGATTAAGGTGCGTCAACCTTTGCAAAAGATAATGATTCCGATACTTGACGAAGGTTTTAGGGCTGAGGTTGAAGCGGTTTCCGATTTGATAAAAGCCGAAGTAAATGTGAAAGAAATTGTGCTGCTGGATGATGCTTCGGGGGTTTTAGTGAAACAAATTAAACCCAATTTCAAAGCACTTGGGCCTCGATTTGGTAAAAATATGGGATTGATTGCAAAAGCAATTCAAGAGTTTTCATCAGAACAAATCAATCAATTGGACCAGGAAGGAACTATAACTATTGATATTGCTGGCGATACTATAAATTTATCATTGGCTGATGTTGAAATTTCTTCTCAAGATATCGAAGGTTGGTTGGTTGCCAATGCAAAAGGAATAACAGTTGCGCTGGATATTACCATTTCAGAAGAATTGAAACAAGAAGGAATTGCAAGAGAATTGGTGAACAGAATTCAGAACATTAGAAAAGATTCAGGCTTTGAGGTTACCGATAAAATTAAAGTACATTTGCAAAAAAACCCAGATTTAGTAGCTGCAGTAAAGGCAAATGAAGACTATATTAAATCAGAAACATTAACAGAAACATTGGTTTTTGAAGACGATTTAGAAAATGGTACAGAAATAGAATTCGACGAAATAAAAACAAAAATAATAATTACAAAATAGAACAAAAATGATAGACGAAATTGCAAGATATTCAGATGTAGATTTAGCCGAATTCAAAGAATTAATACTAAAAAAAATTGCCAAAGCACAATACGATTTAGATTTAATTAAAAGTGCTTATATGAACGATTTAAATAACGGAACGGACGATACTTCGCCTACTTTTAAAGCTTTTGAAGAAGGTAGCGAAACAATGTCTAAAGAAGCGAATTCGCAGTTGGCCATTCGCCAAGAGAAATTCATTCGGGACTTGAAAAACGCTCTTTTCCGTGTAGAAAACAAAACCTATGGTACGTGTAAAGTAACAGGGAAATTAATCAGCAAAGAGAGATTGTTAATTGTTCCTCATGCAACAATGAGCATTGAAGCAAAAAATTTGCAACGGTAATTATTCCAAATCCCAAGGTCGAAAACCCAAATCCCAATCTTATTTTTTGGAATTTGGGTTTTTAAATTTGGAATTTCTTCTTGATTTGGATTTTACTTTTTAGAATTTACCTATTTTTGCGCCATTAAAATTCACAAAATGTCTTTACGAAAAGCTTACCTGATAGTTTTTATCATTCTACTAGTCGATCAACTTTCTAAAATTTACATCAAAACCAATTTCATTTACGGCGAAATCGGGCAAATTGATGTTACGGGTTGGTTCAAAATCCTATTGATAGAAAACGAAGGAATGGCGTGGGGAACAGTAATTCCAGGTACTTATGGAAAATTGTTTCTTACTCTTTTTCGTCTGGTTGCTGTTACAGGAATAGGCTATTGGTTATGGGATTCTGTCGAAAGAAAACAAAGTTCAAATTATTTGATTGTGGCAATTTCTCTCATTCTGGCAGGAGCTTTTGGCAATATTATTGACTCTGTTTTTTATGGAGTAATTTTCAATGACAGTTACGGTCAATTAGCCACTTTATTCACAGACAAGCCTTATGGAACGTGGTTTCACGGAAAAGTGGTTGATATGTTGTACTTTCCGTTATTCGAAGGAAATTGGCCTGAATGGATGCCTGTTATTGGCGGACAACACTTTAAATTCTTCAATGCGATTTTCAATATTGCCGATACTGCAATTTCTACGGGTGTTGGGATTTTGATCGTTTTCAACAAAAAAGCATTTCATCATAACCAAAATTAAATTCATTACTAGAACGGGATTTGTAAACAAAAAAATAGACAAACAAACTTTTCAGTCTATTCGTCTATTATCTAAAAGTCTAATTTCTTAAAGACTATTTTGCCGCAGCATATCTTTTAGATACCTCATCCCAGTTAATTACATTGAAGAAAGCTTCAATATAATCAGGTCTTCTGTTTTGATAGTTCAAGTAGTAAGCGTGTTCCCAAACATCCATGCCTAAAATTGGCGTTCCTCCACAACCTACACCAGGCATCAAGGTATTATCTTGATTGGGCGTTCCGCAAACTTCTAGTTTTCCGTCTTTTACGCACAACCAAGCCCATCCTGAACCAAATTGAGTTGCTCCAGCTTTGGCAAAAGCCGCTTTAAAAGCATCAAATGAACCTAAATCGCTATCGATAGCAGCAGCTAATTCACCAGTTGGCAAACCGCCGCCATTTGGTGACATCACTGTCCAAAATAAATTGTGATTAAAAAAACCACCACCGTTGTTACGAACAGCGCCATTTTTCAAATCAAGATTTCCTAAAATTTCTTCGATACTTTTTCCTTCCAATTCCGTTCCTGCAATGGCAGCATTCAAATTAGTCGTGTAAGCATTATGATGTTTTGTGTGATGTATTTCCATCGTTCGAGCATCAATATGAGGTTCTAATGCGTCATACGCGTAAGGTAATTGTGGTAATTCAAAAGCCATACTATTGTTGTTTAAATGATTTATAAATATTTTATTCAAAATTAAACAATTAACTTTGGAATTGGTAATTCTATTTCGTTATAGTTTTATTAAATTATTTGATAGTAGGGTTTTCAGGAGCTATTTCCTGCTGTACGCTAAATCTTTGTTGCCGAACCCCTGCAACAAAGGTAATTGTGAGAACAATTCGACCATCAGGGCTAGCACATTCGGGTAAGGAAGAAATTTAGATTTTTGAATGAAGATTTGTGACTTTCAAAAACATCTAATCGGTAAACTTGAATAATTCAATTGTATTTATTTCCAATGCTTTTGACACTATCTCTAGGGTTGAAAGTGTTGCATTTGCTCTGCCAGCTTCTAATCTGGACATATTACTTTTCTCAAAATTACATTTGGCTGCCAAATCCTGTTGAGTTATATTTTTCTCTTTTCGGATCTTCTGAATTCTTTTGCCAACTTGTATTTGTATTGATTCTTCCAAATTTTAATTATCATTTACGACAAGTCAAAATTTGTTATATATTTGCTTAATATGGTTATCTTAAATGATAACTATGTATTTATTTTGCCCAAATGTGGAAAACCGTAAAGTAGTGTTGTTTTTCCTTTATAGTTTTGAATGTATTAAAATTAGAGCAAACTTAAAAGACTAAAAAATAACAAACTAAAAAATAAATTATGGATTTAAAAGACCAACTTAAATTAATTGCTGACCGAACAAAGCACAAAGACAATATTCAAACGGAAGAAGCTACCAAGAATGCATTTGTTATGCCTTTTTTGCAAAGTCTGGGTTACGATGTATTTAATCCGTTGGAAGTTGTTCCTGAATTTATTGCAGACATTGGAATCAAAAAAGGAGAGAAAATTGATTATGCCATTTTCAAAGACGGAAACCCAACAATTCTTGTTGAGTGTAAAGATTGGCGACAAAATTTGAATGTTCACGACGGACAGCTTTTGAGGTATTTTCACGTTTCAAAAGCAAAGTTCGGTTTGTTGACAAACGGAATTGTATATCGATTTTATTCCGATTTAGTGATGCCTAATAAAATGGACGAAAAACCATTTTTAGAATTTAATATTACCGAAATAAAAGACAACCAAATTGAGGAATTGAAAAAATTTCACAAAGCCAATTTTGATGCTGAAAGTATTGTAAATACAGCAAGTGAAATGAAATTTATGAATGAACTCAAGCATTTGCTAAACAAAGAACTTACAGAACCAACACCAGAATTTGTAAAGCATTTTGCGAAACAAGTTTACCCTAGCGTTGTAACTGCAAAAGTTTTGGAACAATTTACAGCATTGATCAAAAAATCTATTCAGCATTACATTAGCGATTTGATTACCGACAGACTAAAAACTGCTTTGTCAAAAGAAGACGAAAAAAGCAAAATTGAAAATTCTGCCGAAATTTCAGCCGAACAAAATCTGGAAGATATTAGCAAAGTAAACACGACCGAAGAAGAATTGGAAGGGTTTTTAATTGTAAAAACTATTTTACGACAAAAAATTCCAGCAACAAGAGTTACTTATAGAGATGCGCAATCATATTTTGCTGTTTTTCTTGATGATAATAATCGAAAAGTAGTTTGCAGATTGTATTTAAACGGCGGAAAAAAATTCATTGGATTGTTCGATGAAAACAAAAAAGAAACTAAAAATGAAATACAAACTTTAGACGATATCTTTAAATATTCAGCAGAATTGTTGAAAACTATTGAAATTTACGAAAAGTAAAAAGTATGTTTTTTGTTTTTTAAACTTGAATTGCCTTTGGCTAAAGCCAAAGGTTTTTTTGTAGAATTTATTGGCTGCAATGATTAAGATTATAAAACTATAGAAAGTTAGAAATCTTTGTACTACTTTTAATGCTGATTAATCAAAAATCAAAATGCAAAGACCCTCTTTCTCCATATACGATGCATCGGCAGGTTCCGGAAAAACGTATGCGCTTGTCAAAGAATACCTAAAAATCATTCTCGTTGCGCCAAAAAATGACGCCTATCGCAACATTCTCGCCATTACGTTTACTAACAAAGCGGTTCACGAAATGAAAAGCAGAATCGTCGGGAATTTGTCGGAATTTGCCAAAGACGAACCCAGTCAAAAAGCAGGGGATTTAATGCAAGATTTGGCAAAAGAAACCAAGCTTTCCATCATCCAAATCAAAACCAAATCACAGCAAATCATCAAGCACATCATACACAATTATGCTGCTTTTGATATTTCTACGATTGATAAATTTACCCATAAAGTTATTCGTGCTTTTGCTCACGATTTGGGTTTACCTATGACTTTTGAGGTGACTTTGGATACTGAAAACCTGCTCATTGAAGCCGTTGATGCTATTATTGCACAAGCTGGCGAGGACGAAACTTTAACCAAATTACTCATTGATTTCACGATGGAAAAAACCGATGACGACAAATCTTGGGATATTTCCAGAGAAATTCTCGACACCGGTCGTTTGGTTCTCAATGAAAACAATCGAAATGAAATCACTCATTTTCAAGACAAAACCATTTCTGAATTTGTTGACATAAAAAACAAACTCGCAGAAGCCTGTAAAGTTTTAGAAATAGAAAACTCAACATTTGCCGAAAGTGCTTTACAACTGATTGAAAAAAACGGAATCGATTTAAAATCCTTTTCAAGAGGAACTTTTCCCAATCATATTCAAAGTATACTAGATGGAAAATTTAATCCGAAAAATAAAATGTTTCGACAATTTGAGGATATTTCCATAAATAAAACCGCCAAAGACAGCACGATTATCGAAAGTATTATTCCAGAATTATTGCAAATTCTGGGCAGCATTTATAAGAATTTTGAAAAAAGAGATTTCTATAAAGCATTCCTGAAAAACATTACGCCATTATCATTGTTGAACACTGTTAGCAATGAATTGAATAAAATTCAGGAAGAGCAAAATGTGCTTTCTATCTCGGAATTCAACGCCATTATCCATCGTGAAATTCAAAATCAACCGGCACCATTTATCTACGAAAGATTGGGCGAACGCTACCGTCATTTTTTCATTGACGAATTCCAGGACACATCTGAAATGCAATGGCAAAACCTGATTCCATTGATTGATAACGCAACATCCAGTCAAATTGACGACGAAAAAGGAACTTTAATGATTGTGGGCGATCCAAAACAATCCATTTACCGCTGGCGTGGCGGCAAAGCGGAGCAGTTTATAGAATTGAGTAAAGACCACAATCCATTCAATAATCCCGATAAAGTATTAGAACATTTAGACAAAAATTACCGTTCTTATACGCAAATAATCGAATTCAACAACGAGATTTTCCAATTGCTGTCTAATGAATTCCAAAACGACGATTATAAAGATTTATACGCCAATCATAGCCATCAAAAAAGCAATGCGAAAACGGGTGGTTATGTACATATTTCCTTTATTCCAGAAATTGAAGAAAGTGATGGCGAAGAGGAAGAATTGAATAAGACGGATTTGTATGTAAGAGCAACATTAAAAACGATTTTAGATGTTCGACAAAAAGGATTTAAATATAGTGATATCGCCGTTTTAATTCGTCATAATAAAAACGGAACTGCAATTGCAAATTATCTTATAGAACAAGGTATTCCGATACTTTCGTCAGAATCTTTATTGATAAAAAACGCTACTGAAGTTCGATTTATCATTCATTTTTTGAAATACTTAAAAAACAATAATGATTCAGAATCAAAGGCAAATTTTTTAGAATATTTAGCACGAAATAATACAGGCAAATTTCCAATTCACGATTTTATTGCGAATGGAATGAAAAAGAATGAAACGGAATTCGAGAAATGGCTTGAAGACTTTGGTTTTAATGCTTCTTTCGCAGATATCAGAAAAAAATCATTGTATGAAGCAGTTGAAATAATTGTTTCTAAGTTTTTGGCACCAAAAGCTGGCGGGGCTTATATTCAATATTTTCTCGACATTATTTTAGAAAGAGATGTTCGGAACCAAGCGGGGATTGCCGATTTTTTGGATTATTGGGACAAAACAGCTACAAAAATTAAAATTCCATCTCCCGAAGGCAGCGATGCAGTGCAAATTATGAGCATTCACAAATCAAAAGGATTAGAGTTTCCAGTGGTTATTTTTCCGTTCGCCGAAGAAAATTACAGCTTGCAAAAAAAGGATAAACTTTGGCTTAATTTTGAGGATGAAAAAATTAATTTGCACAAAGCTTTAATAGATAATAGCAAAGCTGTTGAAGGTTTTGGCGAAGATGCAAAAGCAACTTACACTACAAAATCTCAAGAACAATTGCTTGACAATATCAATGTTTTGTATGTGGCCTTAACTCGCGCCGAAGAGCAATTATATGTTGTTTCTACTCTTTCCAAGCCTAATAAAGAAGGGAATTATCAAAACAATATGGCAACTTTTTTCATTAAATATTTAATTAAAAAAAGAGTCTTTGAAGAAAATAAACTTGAATATCATTTTGGAAACCCACAAAAACTATCTCCAGAAAGCAAAAAGCAAAAAGAATTTAAAGCCATTCCTCAGGTTTCAGATATTTTGAATCCTAAAAACATTAAAATTGCACAACGCGAATCAGTAATGTGGGGAACGCGTCAGCAGAAAGCTATAGAATATGGAAATATAGTTCACGAGATTTTGTCCTTTGTGAAAACCAAAAAGGATATCGATTTGGCAATTACAAAAGCTATTGAAAGTGGTTTAATTACTTTTAATCAAAAAGAAACCGCATATAAAACAATTCTAGAAATTGTGAATCATTCTGAGCTTTCGATTTGTTTTGACGAAGGAAATGAAGTGTTGAATGAGCAAACGATTATTAAAAAAGAAGGCAAAACCATCAAACCAGACCGAATGGTGTTAGTACAAAACAAAGATGTTTATCTATTAGATTACAAAACAGGAACGCATAATCCTGATTATCAATTGCAATTAGAAAATTATCAAAGAGCTATTGAACTTATGGGTTACAAAGTTGTAAAAAAATCAATTATATATATAGGAGAAGAAATACGTGTGGTAAATTTGCAGTAATCTTAGCGACTCCTACACTTAAGGGCCAAAAATATATACGGAAAAATAAAAGATTATTTGCAAACCGAACTCCAAACTATGAAAGCTAACAGTATGTTTAAAAAAGAAATTATCAAATTGTTGCGTCAAGGTTCCAGACCCCATTATTTTCGTATTTGTTAATACCATCAATAGTTTGAGCTTTCATCACGTTCTTTTATTTTTGGAAAAAGAGAGGAAAGTAGAGATAAACAGGAATGGACCATAAAATATTTCAAAGTTGCTGCGAAAATAGCAGAATTTTATATTGTTGGCGGAGATTCTGCAAAGGAGCCAACGATGCTTTGTGAAGCAAAATCATCTCAATCAATGACAAACAAATACTAAAAAACGGAAAATATGTCAGTGGGTTCTTTTCCCATTATGTTCCAAAAGAAAAAGTAAGAATTAGATTGTATATATCAACTTCCTAACCAAAAAAGAAGATAAATATTGCCCTAAAGCTTTTCATTAAAGTTCGAATACTTCTCAATCGTATGATGTAGTTACTTTTTATTAACTTTTTTAGTGTTTTTTTAACTTTTTGTTTTGTAGTTAAAAAATTACTTATTACATTTGTCCTAAAATTAATTTATTTGTAATTAAACTAACTAAGTATGAAACATCTTAACAAAATTTTATTTGCTGTAATGATGGTGTTAGCGATTAGCTCGCACGCACAAAACAGCAACAATCCATGGGCACTTTCATTTGGAATAAACGCTGTTGATACCAGAGCTGGCGCGGACAATCCTGCAAGCTCAATTAACACGGTGCTTTCTCAACCCTTTAAAGTAAAGGAAAATTGGAATATCCTTCCATCAGTGTCATATTTGAGTTTATCACGATCTGTTGGGAAAAGTTTATCTGTTGGAATTCAAGGGTCAATAAACAATATTACCAAATACGTTTATTACGATCCAACTACTGCAGATTTTGTAACTACTAATCCAGGAAATTTGATGTATTATGGTATTGATGCCAATGTAAAATACAGTTTTATGAATTTAATTGGGTCCAAAACAATCGATCCATCGTTGCATCTTGGCGGTGGTTATACCAAGTTTGGCGACAATGGTTATCCAACAGCTAATGCAGGAGCTGGTTTGACCTTTTGGTTTACTGAAAATATTGGTTTGGCATTAGAAACTACATACAAGATGAGTCAACTAATAGGTGGCGAGCGAAATGGTGGCGATATTACAGTTCCGGGCGAGCCAAGCCATTTTCAACATACTGCTGGTATAACTTTCCAATTTGGAGGTAAAGATACTGACGGAGATGGAATTTATGATAAAGACGATGCCTGTCCAGAAGTTGCTGGATTAAAACAATTCAACGGTTGCCCTGATACTGACGGAGATGGAATAATAGACGGTAGCGATGCTTGTCCAACAGAATTTGGTTTAGCTGCATTAAACGGATGTCCAGATAAAGATGGAGACGGAATTGCTGACAAAGATGATGCTTGTCCTGACACTGCAGGTTTAGCAGCTTTTAAAGGTTGTCCTGATACTGATGGCGATGGATTAGCAGACAAAGATGATAAATGCCCTACTGTAGCTGGTCCTAAATCTAATGGTGGTTGTCCAGTATTGGATGGTGACAAAGATGGTGTGCCAGATTTAGAAGATGATTGCCCTATTGTAGCTGGTCCTGCTAGCAACAAAGGTTGTCCAGAAGTAACTCAAACTGTAGTTGAAGATTTAAGAGTTAAAGCAAGAGCAATTTTCTTTGTAACGGGTAAATCTACGTTAGACGCTGCTAAACCAGAAACAGCAACTAGTTTAGATGCTATCAAAGAAGTTTTGAAAAACTATCCAACTGCTAAATGGGAGATAGAAGGTCATACAGATAGTACAGGTTCGGTTAAGATAAACCAAACCCTTTCTGAAGCAAGAGCAAAAACAGTTGTTGACGCTTTAGTTCAAAGAGGAATAAAACCTGAGCAAATTTCTTATAAAGGTTATGGATCAACTAAACCAGTTGGATCAAACAAAACTAAAGAAGGTAGAGCTGCAAACAGAAGAACTGAAGTTAT